>NZ_JBIUBX010000015.1:0-227912 GCF_044548445.1 Streptomyces sp. NPDC052016 | reverse complement strand
GACCGCCGCCATCTGGCACAACGACCAGACCGGACAACCGACCCCCCGCTCACTGACCGCCTACGATCACTGACCCCTTGGAATAGATCATCTAGGGGGTGTCCGCGAAGTCGCGTCGTCCGCCCGGAGGGCGGGGCCTGCGGCGTCTGGTGCGTGCTGTCGGCGTGCCGGGCGGGCGCCCGCGTACCGGTCGTACTCGGGTGTTCGCCCGGTGCGGCGAGAGTGCGTGCCAGGCGTCGCGGGCCAGGCGAGACGTTGCGGACATCCCCTAGGCGCGCGAAGGCTGAGCCGGCGTTCCGTCCAGGCGCAGGTTCCACCGGCCCGACCGGCCGGTGACGGTGGTCGTCGACAGGGGCCTGACATCGATGTTCCAGTACGTCGAGGGCGGCGCCTTGAGCGCGTACACCAGGGCGGCGCGGATCACGCTCGGCTCGGCCACGGCGACGATGCGGCAGCCGTCCTCCGGCGGCCGGGTCTCGAGCCAGCCGCCGACCCGGGAGATGAAGGCCAGCAGCGACTCACCGCCGTGCGGAGTGGCCCGCGGGTCGGCCAGCCAGGCGTCCACGGCCTCGGGCTCCCGGGCCATGGCCTCGCCCAGGGTGAGTCCGCGCCAGCGGCCCATGTCGCAGTCGCGCAGGGCGAGCTGGACGAGCGGGGCGTAGCCGAGCGCGTCCCCGGTGGCGCGGCTGCGCGGGGTCGGCGAGCAGTAGCGCAGATCGGCCGCGGCGAGGGGCAGCAGCTCGCCGGCCACGCGCAGGACCTCGTCCCAGCCGGCCTGGTCCATCGGCCGGTCGTCATCGAAGCGTTCCGCGAGCAGCGGGGAGCTGCGCGCGGCGGCGACGAACGTGACCCGGAGTGCCATGCGGTGATGGTGGGGCGCACAATCAGGCAGGTCAAGAGATGTCGTCCGACAATTTTTCGAACTTCTCGAAAAGCAGCGCCATCCACTGGTCGGGCTTCTCCAGCGCCTCGAAACCGACCTTCTCGTACACTCCGTGCGCGTCGTGCGTGGCGAGCAGGAGGCGGCGCAGCCCGTGCGGCCGGAGGTGGTCGCGGACGGCCACGACCAGGGAGGTCCCGAGGCCCTTGCCCCGCGCCGCCGGGTCCACGTACACGTCGCACAGCCAGGCGAAGGTCGCCAGATCCGTCACGACCCGCGCGTAGGCGACCTGCTCCCCGGAGACCGTCTCGTACACCCCGAAGTTGAGCGATCCGGCGATCGCCCGGTCCTGCTTCTCCCGCGCCCGTCCGATGGCCCAGTACGCGTCCGTGGACAGCCAGCGATGGACCCGCTCGGCGTCGATCCGGTCCGGGTCGGCGGAGATCTCGTACCCCTCGGCGAGGGGCGGCGTGTCGGTCATGCGGGGACCCTCACAGATCGCGCGCACCGTGTCGAACGGATTCGGCGAGCACCTCGTCCGCCGCCCGGCGCAGTCGCCGCACCCCCTCCTCGATCTCCTCCGTCCCGGCGACCGCCGCGAAGCTCAGCCGGACGTGGGCTGCCGGGGGTTCGGCGCTGAAGTACGGGCGGCCCGGGGTCAGGGCGACCCCCGCCCGCAGGGCCGCCGCCGTGAACGCCGCCTCGTCCGTGCCGTCGGGCAGGCGCAGCCAGAGGTGATAGCCACCGGACGGGACGTGCGGGAGGGCGAGCTCGGGAAGACGCAGGGCCAGGGCCGAGGTCATCGCGTCCCGCCTGGCCTTCAGCTCGGTGGCGATCGCCCGCAGATGGCGCGGCCAGGCGGGCGAGCCGACGAGTTCGAGGGCGGCCTCCTGGAGCGGGCGGGGCACGAAGAAGGTGTCGACGACCTGGATGGCGCGCAGCCGTTCCAGAACGGGCCCGCGGGCGGCGAGGGCGCTGACCCGGAAGCTGGGCGAGGTCGCCTTGGTGAGGGAGCCGACGTGTACGACGACGCCGTCGGGATCGTCGGCGGCGAGCGGGCGCGGCAGGGGTCCCGCGTCCTCGTGCGCGAGCCGCCGTACGAAGTCGTCCTCGACGACGAAGGCGCCCGCCTCGCGCGCGATCCGCAGCACCTCCCCGCGCCGGGCGGGGGCGAGGACCGCGCCGGTCGGGTTCTGGAACAGCGGCTGGCAGACGAAGACCCGGGCGCCGGTCGCCCGGAACGCGTCCGCGAGCAGCTCCGGCTTCACGCCGTCGCGGTCGACCGGCACGGGCACCGGGCGCAGCCCGGCCGTCCGGGCGATGGCCAGCATGCCGGGGTAGGTCGGGGACTCGACGAGCACCGGGGCGCCGGGCGGGGCCAGGGCGCGCAGGGCGGTGGTGAGCGCCGTCTGGCCGCCCGCGCCGACCAGCACCTCGGCCGCGGTGACGGCACCGCCGATGGAGCGCGCGAACCACTCGCGCAGCTCCGGCAGGCCCTCGATCGGCGGCCTCCCCCAGGCGCCGGGGCGCCGTCCGGCCCGGGCCAGGGCCGCGGACATGGCCCGCTCCGGTTGCAGGGAGGGGTGCAGATAGCCGCCGTTGAACTCGATCACGCCGGGCGGCGGGGCGGCCAGCGAGACCGTGACGCCGGAGGCGTCCACCGAGCGCGGTACGAGGTCGGCGGCTCCGCCCGCGCTCAGCGCGACCTCCTGCCAGGAGGTGTCGCCGGCCGGCCCGGGCGACGTGCGGGGCCGGGCGCGGAAGGCCCCGGCACCGGGCCGGGTGACCACCAGCCCCTCGGCGGCGAGCTGCGCCAGGGCGCGCGAGACGGTCACCGGGCTGACCCGGAACCGCTCCACGAGGGCTCTGCTCGATGGGAGCTTTCCACCGGGAGAGTAGCGGTCCAGCTCCCTCCGCAGCCGTTCCGCCAGTTCACCCACACTGCTACGCTCTTGCATGAAGACACAGAGTAGCGCTACTGCACCGTCCTCGATAGCAGTCACCAGTGCGGCGGCCACCTCGTCCCGTACGGCCGGACGGGGCCGCCCAGGGCTGGGCGGCACCCTCCAAGCCGCCCTCGGTGTGGTCGCCTTCTCCCTCACCTTCCCCGCCACCGCCTGGGGCCTGGAGGGCTTCGGTCCCTGGACGCTGGTCGCCGTGCGCAGCATCCTGGCCGCGCTGATCGCGGGCGGCTGTCTGCTCGCGCTGCGCGTCGCCGTTCCCGCACGGCGGTACTGGGCGGGACTGGCCGTCGTGGCCGCGGGGGTCGTCGTCGGGTTCCCGCTGCTCACCACGCTCGCCCTGCAGACGTCCACCACCGCGCACGCCGCCGTCGTCGTCGGCCTGCTGCCTCTGACCACCGCGCTCTTCTCCGCCCTGCGCGTCGGCTCCCGCCCCTCCCGCACCTTCTGGGCGGCGGCGCTGGCGGGCGCCGGCGCGGTGGTCGCGTTCACCGTGCAGCAGAGCGGCGGGGCCCTGACCGGCGCCGACCTGTACCTGTTCGGGGCGCTGCTGGTGTGCGCGGCCGGCTACACCGAGGGCGGCCGGCTGGCCCGGGTGATGCCGGGCTGGCAGGTCATCGGGTGGGCGCTGGTGCTGTGTCTGCCGCTGTCGGTGCCGGCCGCCGTGCTCGCCCTCGCCCACGAGCCCGCGCACCTCACCGCGCACAGCGTGGCCGGGCTGCTGTGGGTCGCGGCGGGTTCGCAGTTCCTGGGTCTGGTCGTCTGGTACCGGGGCATGGCGGCCATCGGCATTCCGAAGGCCAGCCAGTTGCAGTTGGCCCAGCCCCTGCTCACACTGGTGTGGTCGGTGCTGCTGCTGGGCGAGCACCTGACAGTGGCCGCCCCGCTGACGGCCGCGGCGGTGCTCGTCTGCATCGCCGTCACCCAGCGGGCGCGTGGCTGAGCGGGCCGCACGGCCCGTTCCCGCCACCGCTCGGAGCCGTGGACTCAAGGCCACGGACCGCTTGCTCCCCCCTTTGGTGAGGAGGCCCCACAGATGCGTGCAACCGTGGGCGACCAGCTTGTCCAGCACGGCAGGGTGGTCGGTCAACACGACAAGGTCGGCGAGATCGTCGAAGTACTGGGCCAGGAGGGCAACCCCCCGTACCGCGTCCGCTTCGAGGACGGGCACGAAGGTCTGTGCTCCCCCGGTCCCGACACCGAGATCCGCCACAGGGAAACCGGCCGGCCGATCGGCCGGTAGATCAGCGCGGGGGCTTCGCCGGCTGCTGGTAGTGGTCGGCGACGACCCGCGCCATCGCGCCGATCCGGTCCGCCGCCACGTCCGCGGCGGCGAAGTGGACGTGACCGCGCACCTCCGGGTACCTGCGGGCCAGGGTGAGGTGTCGCGACAGCTCGGCCGGGTTCTGCCAGGCAGCGGGCTGGGCCGGATCGCCCGCGCGGTACAGCGCCTCCCCGATGTACAGCTGTGTCCGGCTGCCCCGGGCGACCTCCGCCCACCAGGGCACGAGCTTGGCGTAGTCGGCGGCGGAGAGGCCGATGTGCCAGTACAGCTGGGGCACCACGTAGTCGATCCAGCCCTCGCGCACCCACTTCCGGGTGTCGGCGTGGACGGCGTCGTAGGACTGCAGGGCCTCGGTGTCCGAGCCGCGGGCGTCGGTGGAGGCGTTGCGCCACACGCCGAAGGGGCTGATGCCGAACCGGGTGGTGGACCGGGTGGCCTTGATCCGGGCCGCGGTCTCCCGGACCAGCCGGTCGATGTTGTCGCGCCGCCAGGCCGCCCGGTTGGGGAAGCTCCCGCCGTGGCGGTCGTAGGCCGCGTCGTCGTCGAAGCTGTGGCCGGCCACCGGGTACGGGTAGAAGTAGTCGTCGAAGTGGACCGCGTCCAGCGGGTACTTCTCCACCGCGTCGAGGATCGCGTCCTGCACGAACGCCCGGACCGCCGGCAGGCCCGGGTTGTAGTAGAGCTTCCCCGCGTAGGTCACCACCCAGTCCGGTTGCCTGCGCGCCGGGTGGGAGGCGACCAGCCGCGCCGGGTCGGCGTGGAGGGCCACCCGGTAGGGGTTGAACCAGGCGTGCAGTTCCAGACCGCGGGCGCGGGCCTCCTGTACGGCCGTCCCCAGCGGGTCCCAGCCGGGTGCCTCGCCCTGGGTCCCGGTGAGCACCTGCGACCACGGCTCGTGCGACGAGGGCCACAGCGCGTCGGCCGTGGGCCGCACCTGGAACATGACCGTGTTGAGCCGGTTGCGGACGGCGAGATCCAGCCGGGCCAGGAGCTCGGAGCGCTGCTGGGCGGCGGTCAGGCCCGGGCGCGACGGCCAGTCGCGGTTGCCCACCGTCGCCAGCCACATGCCCCGCATCTCGGTGGCGGCCCGGCCGGCGGCGGGTGCGGCAGCACGCCCCCGGCCGGCGGCCGCTCCCGTCGTCGTGAACGCCGACAGCGCGGCCAGCGCGAACGCCCGCCGGGTCAGTCGCCCCATCGCAACCCCCCGTGTACCCAGTGGATCCGCGCGGTCACGGATCGTCTCCGCGCCAAGGATGCCCCCCACCCTGGCGATCGATCATCGATACTTGCTAGTAACGTGCACGATCGGAGCAGGCCGACCGGGACCCGGCAGACCTGTCACAGCCAACAGCGTGAGCGTCAGCGCAGTGAAGGGGACGATGTGACCGACATCGAACGCGTCGGAGTGGTGGGCTGCGGCCAGATGGGAGCCGGCATCGCCGAGGTCTGCGCCCGCGCCGGCCTCGACGTCAAGGTCGCCGAGACCACCGGCGAAGCACTGGAGATCGGCCGTACCCGGCTGTTCAACTCCCTTGCCAAGGCCGCCGAGCGCGGCAAGATCACCGAGGAGGAGCGGGACGCGACGCAGGCGCGCCTGAGCTTCACCACGGACCTCGGCGAGTTCGCCGACCGCGACCTGGTCATCGAGGCCGTCGTGGAGAACGAGCAGGTCAAGACCGAGATCTTCCAGGTCCTGGACCAGGTGGTGACCCGGCCGGACGCCATCCTGGCCTCCAACACCTCCTCCATCCCGCTGGTGAAGCTGGCGGTCGCCACCTCGCGGCCCGACCAGGTCGTCGGCATCCACTTCTTCAACCCGGCCCCCGTGCAGAAGCTCGTCGAGCTGATCCCGGCGCTGACCACCTCCGAGGGCACGCTCGGCAGGGCGCAGCTGTTCGCCGAGAAGCTGCTGGGCAAGCACGCCATCCGCGCCCAGGACCGCTCCGGCTTCGTGGTCAACGCGTTGCTGATCCCGTACCTGCTCTCGGCGATCCGGATGTTCGAGACGGGCATCGCCAGCCGCGAGGACATCGACAACGGCATGGAGCTGGGCTGCGCCCACCCGATGGGCCCGCTGAAGCTGTCCGACCTGATCGGTCTGGACACCGTCGCCTCCGTGGCGCAGAGCATGTACGAGGAGTACAAGGAGCCGCTGTACGCCGCTCCCCCGCTGCTCCAGCGGATGGTGGACGCGGGCCGGCTGGGCCGCAAGACCGGCTCGGGCTTCTACACCTACGGCTGATCACGTCCCCCGACGGCTGGTCGCCTCCGGTGGGCGGTACGGGCCCGGCGCTCCGCGGAGCGCCGGGCCCGCGGCGTTCACACGGCGTGTGCGCGACAGGCCCGCATATGCCGCGCGCACACTCTCCCCTCCGGCCCACCAGGTGGGTTGACTCGTGGGACGCAGTCAAGGGACGTGTGACGACCACCGAAAGGAGCGGACACGTGACCGCCGATCCCGAGCATCCCGTCGTCCATGGAGAACTCGCGGAGTTACGTCGCCGGCTCGACGTGGCGTACGCCCGCGTCGAGGGCGGTCTGGCGTTGCTGACGCACCGCACCGAGCAGACCGCCAGGGAGATCGACGAACTGAGCACCCGGATCGTCACGTTGGAGCACGCCCGCTGGCCGCTGCCGTCGCTCGCGGCGGTCACGGCCGTCGGCGCCCTCGTCGTGACGGTCTGGCAGGCCTTCGGACGCTAGGGGGTGTCCTGACCGAGCCGGAGGTGGTGCAGGAGCAGTAACGCGGCCGCCATGTTGGCGGCCGGGACCTCCCCACGGGCGACCAGGTCGGGGACCAGCTTGAGCGGGACCCATTCCCGGCGGTCCGACTCGAAGTCGTCCACGGGGTGCCCGACGTACTCGCCCTCGTCCGCCCAGTAGACGTGGTGGACGGCGTCGGTGAGGCCGTTGGACGGTTCCACGCTCATGAGGTGGCGCAGGGGTCCCGGCCGCCAGCCGGTCTCCTCCTCCAGTTCCCGGGCCGCCGCCCGGACGACGTCCTCGCCGTCCTCGACGACGCCCGCGGCGAGTTCCCACCCCCAGCTGTCGGTGATGAAGCGGTGACGCCACAACAGGAGGACCTCGTTGGCCTCGTTCACCACCGTGGCCACGGCGACGGGCCTGAGCCGTATGAGGAAGTGATCGAGGTGCCGGCCGTCCGGCAGCTCGACATCCGCGAGGTTGACGCTGAACCAGCGGTTTTCATACACAGTTTGTTCGTTCTGTTTCGTCCACTGCACGGTTCTGCCACCTTCCATCGAGTAAGTGGCAATATCGCAGTAGGACCTATGGCGAACCGGTGCTCGGGTCCAGGTCTACGGCAGTACGTGCACCGGTCTCTACAGCGGCACGCGCA
The DNA here is from genome assembly GCF_044548445.1 of Streptomyces sp. NPDC052016. Taxonomy (NCBI): domain Bacteria; kingdom Bacillati; phylum Actinomycetota; class Actinomycetes; order Kitasatosporales; family Streptomycetaceae; genus Streptomyces; species Streptomyces sp. NPDC052016. The sequence goes on along the minus strand of NZ_JBIUBX010000015.1, from coordinate 220,428 downwards.
GGGCCCCGTCGATGAGTTCGGCCGCCTCGGCGGTGCCCGCGCAGCCGCTGCGCACGAGGTGTTCGCGCACCGCCCGGAGTCTGTCGCGCAGGCGCTGGGACTCCATTCCGCGGGCCTGTTCGGCCATCCGCACGGCCGTGACCACCGCTCTGTCCGCGTTGCCCTGGCGCAGTTCGATGGTGCTGAGCATGGCGAGCCGGTGCACCCGGCCCCGGTCGTGGGCGGGGGTGTCGACGGCGGCCGTGGCGTGCTCGGCGGCAGCGGTGAGATCGCCGAGACTCAGCAGCGCCTCCGCCACCTGCACGTTGACCAGCCCCGGCTGGACATAGCCGGTCTCGTCGGGTTCGTGTCCCCGCCGGATGTGCTCGGCGGCCGACTCGGCGCGCCGGATGCACGACAGCGCGCCGGTGCCGTCGCCGAGGTGGGCGTACGCCTTCGCCTGCATCGCGTACAGGTCGGAGGCGAGGGCGGGGGTGATGTGCTTGCCCGCGGTGCGCAGCGCGGCCTCCGCGAAGGCGACCGCCTGCCGGTACTCCCGCATGAACAGCGACTGGTTGACGAGCAGCGCGATCACATAGGCCCCGAGGCCCCGGTCCCCACTGGCCTTCGCCAGCCGCAGGGCCTGGTGGAAGTAGCGCTGGGCGAGCCCGTGCGCGTCGGAGTCGTACGCACAGATGCCGGCGATCGCCACCAACCCGCCGGTGGCGCGGTGCAGTTGGCGTCCGGTCGCGTCGGTGTAGCCACCGCGCAGCAGGGGGGCGGCCTCGGCGTTGAGGAAGCCGACGATACGGCTGCGGGTCGCCACTCCGCCGGCCTTGCGGTACATCTGCTCGTAATGAGTGCGGGCCGCGCGCAGCATCTCGATGTCGGCGGGGGTGACCCGTTGCCGCCCGCCGCGGGAGACGTCCACGTCCTCGGGCGGGTTCTCCCACTCCCACACCGGCATCACGGCGGGCGTGCCCGTGACGGCGGGGGCGCCCAGGATGTGCGGGCGCTGCTGCTCGTCGGAGCGCCACAGAGCGGTGGCCCGCTCGACGAAGCCGGACAGCGAGGTGCCGTGCGGGGCGGAGGGCTCGCCGGGGACGCCGAGGCCGATGTCGTCGAGGGTGACGGGCCGTTGCAGCCGGCCGGCGAGCACCTCGCAGATCAGGTCGGGCACCTGGCCGCGCGGCCGCTGGCCCTTCAGCCAGCGGGCGACGGCCGTGTGCTCGTACCGCAGCGCGAGTCCGCGGGCCCGTCCCGCCTGGTTGACGTGGGCGGCGAGGCCCGCGTGAGAGATCCCCGCCTCGTCCAGGATCGCGTCGAGCAGTGTGTTGGGCTGCATGGCCTGCCCCCCGGTGGCTCGGTGCCGACGGCGCCACTCAGAGTAGTGGCTCCCCCTTCACACGGGGTGTGAACGGAGTACGCGCATCCGCACCGTGCGCGCGCTGTCGCGGAGCGTTCTCCGCCGGTTGACTGGAATACCTCGCAAGAGGCCGCCGGGCCGTCGGCTCCCCCTCGTAAAGCGACGGCCCGGCGTTCGGCTCCACGCGGCAGGAGTTCACGGCAGGCTGTGCTCAGGGACGCGTGGTCCGCCGCGGGTGCGTGGCGGCCGGTCCCGCCCCCTCGGCGGAGCCGCTCAGGTCGCCGCCCGGCACCCGTGACAGGTGCGCTCGTGCTCTGTCGTTGCGCAGGACCAGGAGCGCGACGTCGTCGGCCGGTCTGCCCGCCGTGTGCCGCAGGAGTGCCCGCACGACCGCGCGCAGGACCTGCTGGGGTGAGACCGGATGGTCGTGTGCCGCCTTCGCCAGGGCGGCCGGGAGGGAGAAGGAGCGGCCGCGGTGGTCCCGTGCGTCCTCCGCGCCGTCCGTGTACAGCAGCAGCGACTCGCCCCTGCGGAGCCGGCCACAAGGGATGGTGGCCAGGTCCGCGGGCAGCGGGAACGGGCCGAGCGGCGGCAGCGGATCCGCACGGGCCAGCGGCTCGACGTCCGTGCCGCTGAGCAGGTAAGGCCAGGGGTGGCCGCAGTTCAGGGCACGCACCTCGCCGTCACCGTCGAGCTCCAGCAGCAGGACGGTGACGAACTCCTCGGCGACCGGGTGGTCCGGGGCCCGGCCGTTCGCCGGGTGTTCCTCACGGTGCCGCTCGCGCAGATGCCGGGCTAGGGCACGCTCCAGCCGGCGCAGGACGCGTCCGAGGTCCGGCTCGTCGTGGGCGGCCTCACGGAAACTGCCGAGGAGCGCGGCGACGGTCCCCAGCGCGGGCAGTCCGTGCCCGCGCACGTCCCCCATCACGACCCGTACGCCGTGCTCGGTGGCGATGACCTCGTACAGGTCTCCACCGACGGTGGCCCCGCGGTCCGCGGACAGCCGGGCGGCGGCCACGTCGAGCCCGTCGACGCGCGGCGGCAGCGGCCGCAGCAGCACGTTCTGCGCGGCCCCGGCGACCCGGCGGGCCTGTCTCAGCTCCCGCAACAGCCGCTGCCGCACATGGTGGATCAGCCCGGTGCCGACGGCGAAGAAGACGGCGCCGGTGACGATCCTGGCGCCCAGCCCGTCCTGCTGGGCCAGCGGACAGGCCAGCTTGTAGGTGATCGCCGTGGCGCCCCAGGCCGTGGGCAGTCCCAGCGAGAGGGCCCGGCGCAGCGGCCGCCTGATGCCCAACATGTCGATGGCCCCCCATCCAGGCCCTGACAGCGCAGACAGACCGGCCCCGAAAGGCCGGTCCGATTCTGTCGACGTCCTGGCCGGGACGGCCGGATCACCGGGAGTTCTCACTCGAATGAGTGAGGTGACCCGTGGGGGTGCGGGGGCGCTGCCCAGGGGCGCGGGAAACCGCGCGGCCGGCCGCGGACGAGCCACGGCCGGCCGACGACACGGTCCCCGACGGCGGCTAGCCGCGCAGAACCGCCCCGGTCCGCTCGCCCGCGAGGGCGACCGCGGCGTCGCGGGCCGCCGACGCCTCGTCGACCGTCAGCGTCCGGTCCCCCGCACGGAAGCGCAGCGCGTACGCCAGCGACTTCTTGCCGTCCCCGAGCTGGTCCTCGTTCTCGTACACGTCGAACAGCCGGATCCCCTCCAGCAGTTCACCCGCGCCCTCGCGAAGCGCTGCCTCGACCTCGGCGTGCGGCACGAGCTTGTCGACGACGAGGGCGACGTCCTGCGTGGCGACGGGGAACGTGGAGATGCTCGGCGCCTGGGGCGTGCCGTCACCGACCCGCTCCAGCGCGTCCAGGTCCAGCTCCATGGCCGACGTACGCGCGGGCAGACCCAGGGCCTTCACCACGCGCGGGTGCAGCTCGCCCGCGTGACCGGCGACCCGCTCGGCGCCGTCGACGACGACCACCAGCTCGGCGCAGCGGCCCGGGTGCCACGGCCCGTACTGGCCGCGGCGCACGATCAGCTCGGCGCCCGCCTCACGGGCGACCGTGCGTGCCGCCTCCACGGCGTCGGCCCAGTCGGCCGGGCGGCCCTTGCCCCACCAGCCGGCCTGCTCGCGCGCGCCCGCGAGGACGACGGCGACGTGGCGCGGCTGATCGGGCAGCGCCGCGTTCAGCGAGGCGATCATCTCGTCGGTCGGGCGACGGTCGACCGGCAGGTGACCGGCGGCGCGCTGCCCCTCCCGCGGGAGGAAGACCAGCCCGGTCTCGAACAGGGCGAGGTCGTGGCTGCCCCGCCCGTCGTTGCGCCGCAGCGCGCCGAGCAGGCCCGGCAGCAGCGAGGTGCGCAGGGCCGGTTCCTCGTCGTTGAGCGGATTCGCCAGCTTCACGACGCGGCGGGCCGGGTCGTCGGCCTCCAGCAGGAGCTGGTCGAAGACCTGCTCGCTGACGAAGGGGTAGTTCGGCGCCTCGACGTAGCCGGCGCCGGCGAGCGCCCGGCCGATCCTGCGGTGCAGCCGCTGCCGGTGGGTGAGGCCGCGGCCCGAGGGGGGCTTGGGCAGCGTGGAGGGCAGGTTCTCGTAGCCCTCCAGGCGGATGACCTCCTCGGCGAGGTCGTTGGCCTCGGCGAGGTCGGGCCGCCAGGACGGCACGGTGACGATCAGCTCGTCCTGCCCGTAGACGTCGCAGCCGATCTCCTGCAGACGCCGTACGACGGTCTCGCGGCCGTAGACCACGCCCGCGACCTTGTCCGGGTGGTCGGCCGGGACCGTGATGGTGTGCGGCGCGGAGGGCGCGATGACCTCGGTGACGCCGGCCTCGGCGGTGCCGCCGGCCAGCAGCACCAGCAGGTCGACCGTGCGCTGCGCGGCGGCGGCCGCGGCCTGCGGGTCGACACCCCGCTCGAAGCGGCGGGACGCCTCGGAGGAGAGCTTGTGACGGCGGGCCGTGCGGGCGATGGAGACGGCGTCGAAGTGCGCCGCCTCGATCACCACGTCGCCGGTGGCGTTCTCCAGGTCGTCGTGGTCGGCGATCTCGGTGTTGGCGCCGCCCATGACACCGGCGAGGCCGATGGGGCCGCGCTCGTCGGTGATGACGAGGTCCTCGGCGTGCAGCTTGCGCTCCACGCCGTCCAGGGTGACGAGCTTCTCGCCCTCGGCCGCGCGGCGGACGCCGATGGTGCCCTGGACCAGCTTGCGGTCGTAGGCGTGCAGGGGCTGGCCCAGCTCCATCATCACGTAGTTGGTGACGTCGACGGCGAGCGAGATCGGGCGCATGCCGACCTTCTGCAGCCTGCGCTTCAGCCAGATCGGGGAGCGTGCCTCGGGGCTCAGACCGGTGACGGTGCGGGCGGTGAAGCGGTCGCAGCCGACCGGTTCGGAGACCTGGACCGGGTAGCCGAAGGCGTTCGGGCCCGGCACGTCGATGAGGGCCGGGTCGCGCAGCGGCAGCCCGTAGGCGATGGCGGTCTCCCGGGCCACGCCGCGGATGGACAGGCAGTCGCCGCGGTTGGCGGTGACGGCGATGTCCAGGACCTCGTCGACCAGCTCGAGCAGTTCGATGGCGTCCTTGCCGACCTCGGTCTCCGGCGGCAGCACGATGATGCCCTTGCTGCCGTCGTCGCCCATGCCCAGCTCGTCGCTGGAGCAGATCATGCCGTGGGAGGTCTTGCCGTACGTCTTGCGCGCGGAGATCGAGAAGCCGCCGGGCAGCGTGGCGCCCGGGAGGACCACGACGACCTTGTCGCCGACGGAGAAGTTGCGGGCGCCGCAGACGATCTCCTGCGGCTCGCCGGTGCCGTTGGCCTGGCCGACGTCGACGGTGCAGAAGCGGATCGGCTTCTTGAAGCCCTCGAGCTCCTCGATGGTCAGCACCTGGCCGACGACCAGCGGGCCCTTGAGGTCGGCGCCGAGGTGCTCGACGGTTTCGACCTCCAGACCGGCCGAAATGAGCTTGGCCTGGACGTCACGGCCGGTCTCGGTGGCCGGCAGGTCGACGTACTCCCGCAGCCAAGAAAGCGGGACCCGCATCAGATCTCCATCCCGAACGGCCGGGTGAACCGGACGTCACCCTCGACCATGTCTCGCATGTCTTCGACGTTGTGGCGGAACATCAGCATCCGCTCGATGCCGAACCCGAAGGCGAAGCCGCTGTACTTCTCCGGGTCGACGCCGCAGGCGGTCAGCACCTTGGGGTTGACCATGCCGCAGCCGCCGAGCTCGATCCAGCCCTCGCTGGAGCAGGTGCGGCAGGGCCGGTCGGGGTTGCCGACGGACTCGCCGCGGCAGACGTAGCACACCATGTCCATCTCGGCGGACGGCTCGGTGAAGGGGAAGAAGTTCGGCCGCAGCCGGGTCTTCATGCCCTCGCCGAACAGCGCCTGGACCATGTGGTCGAGGGTGCCCTTGAGGTCGGCCATGGTCAGGCCCTCGTCGACGGCGAGCAGCTCGACCTGGTGGAAGACCGGGGTGTGCGTGGCGTCCAGCTCGTCGGTGCGGTACACGCGGCCGGGGCAGATGACGTACACCGGCAGCTCGCGGTCGAGCAGGGAGCGGATCTGCACGGGCGAGGTGTGCGTGCGCAGCACGACGCCGGACTCGCTGCCGCCGTCCGGGCCCTGGACGAAGAAGGTGTCGGCCTCGCCGCGGGCCGGGTGGTCCGGGCCGATGTTGAGGGCGTCGAAGTTGAACCACTCGGCCTCGACCTGCGGGCCCTCGGCGACCTCGTAGCCCATGGCGACGAAGACGTCCTCGATGCGCTCCGAGAGCGTGGTGAGCGGGTGGCGGGCGCCGGCGGGCACGCGGTCGTGGGGCAGCGTGACGTCCACGGCCTCCTCGACCAGCACGCGTGCGTCGCGCTCGGCCTCCAGCTCGGCCTGGCGGCCGGCGAGCGCCTTGTTCACGGCGCCGCGGGCCTGGCCGACGAGCTTGCCCGCGGCGGCCTTGGCGTGCGGGGGCAGTGCGCCGATCTCGCGGTTGGCGAGGGCCAGCGGGGAGGTGGCGCCGGTGTGGGCGACCTTGGCCTCCTGGAGCGCGTCGAGGGAGTCCGCGGCGGCGAAGGCGGCGAGCGCCTCGTCCCGCATGCGCTCGATCTCTTCCGGTTTCAACGCCTCGACCTCGACAGGGTCGTACGACTTATTGGGTGCCGACATCTCTTCCCGTGCTTCCGATTGGCTGGCTGACGTCCCCGTCACCGACTCGTGGACAGACCGTCACGGTTTTTGGGACACAAAGGTGCCAAAGGCCGAGTCTAACGGGGTGGAGGTGGGCGAATGCGCCCGCGGGCTGCTCGGCCGGCTCAGCTGAGATAGGCCGGGGCGCCCACGGGCAACGTAAATCGGAACTCGGCGCCGCCGCCGGGGGCGCGTCCGACCGTGATGGTGCCGCCGTGGGCCTCGACGATGCCCTTGACGATGTACAGCCCGAGGCCCGTCCCGCCGCGCTTGCTGCCCCGCCAGAAGCGGGTGAAGACGCGGTTCATGGACTCCTCCGGGATGCCGGTGCCCTCGTCGCTCACGATGACCGACGTGCCGACGTCCTCTCCTTCGCGCGGGGACGGGGCGGGCGTGACGTCAATGGTGACGGTTCCCTCGCCGTGCCGCACCGCATTTTCGATGAGGTTGCTGAGCACCTGGTCGACCTTGTCGGGGTCGGCCCACAGGGCGGGCAGCGGCTGTTCGACGCGCACCAGGAAGCGGTCGGCGGGCTGCCCGGCGGCCACGTAGGCCTGGATGTGCCGGCCCACGGCGGCCCCCATGTCGACGGGCTGGCGGCGCACCTCGAGCCGTCCGCTGTCGATCCGCGAGATGTCCAGCAGCTCGGCGATGAGCCGGGTGACGCGGTCGGCGTCGGCGTCCACCGTCTCCAGCATCAGCCGTTTCTGGTCGTCGGTGAAGCGCGACCACTTGGCGAGGAGGGTGGCGGTGAAGCCCTTCACGGAGGTGAGCGGCGAGCGCAGCTCGTGGGCCACCGTCGCGATCAGCTCGGCGTGGCTGCGCTCGGTGCGGCGACGGGCCTCGGTGTCCCGGAGAGAGACGACGACACGGCGCACGGGGCCGGTGGGTTCACTGCGGACGTATCGGGCGGAGACGAGGACCTCGCGGCCGCCCGGCAGCAGCAGGTTGCGTTCGGGCTGCCGGACCCGGATGGCGAGCCCGCCGTACGGGTCGGTCAGCTGCCACCAGCGCCGGCCCTCCAGGTCCTCCAGGGGCAGGGCCGTCTCCAGCCGCCGGCCCAGGGCCTCGGCGGCGGGGAGGGCGGTGATGCGCTCGGCGGCGGCGTTGAAGCAGACGACGTGGCCGTGCTCGTCGGCGACGACGAGCCCGTCGGGCAGGTCGTCGGGGTCGACGCCGTACGCGGCGAGGTCACCGGCCGGCCGGGCCGCGGGCGGGCGCCTCGATGTACCGGCTCCCGGTGCGCTGCTCGTACCGACACTCATCCCCGTACCCCACCTCCCAGACGAGGACCCCCGAGCTCGTCACCCTACTAGCTCTCGGTGACGGAGCGGCACCCTCCGGAGGCGCGCTGTGCACGGGCCGACGCATAGAGACATACGGCCGCGGCGGTGGCGAGGTTCAGGCTCTCGGCCTTCCCGTGGATGGGGACGCGGACGACGGCGTCGGCGAGGGCGCGGGTCTCCTCCGGGAGCCCCCAGGCCTCGTTCCCGAACACCCACGCCGTGGGCCCGCCCATGGTGCCCTTGTCGAGCTCCTCGTCGAGGTCGTGCCGCCCCGCTCCGTCGGCGGCGAGGATGCGCACCCCGGCCTCCTTGAGCCCCGCCACGGCCTGCTCGACGGGGACGCCCACGGCGACGGGCAGGTGGAAGAGGGAGCCGACCGAGGCCCGTACGGCCTTGGGGTTGTACAGGTCGACGGAGGCGTCGGTCAGGACGACGGCCTCGGCGCCGGCGGCGTCGGCGCAGCGCAGCACGGTGCCGGCGTTGCCGGGGTCGCGGACGTGCGCGAGGACGGCGACGAGCCGGGGGCGGGCGGTGAGGATCTCCTGGAAGGGGGTGTCGAGGAACCGGCAGACCCCGACGAGGCCCTGCGGCGTGACGGTGGTGGAGATGTCCTCGATCACCTGCTCGGCGGCGAGGTGGATCCGGGCGCCGGCGTCGCGTGCCTCCCCGACGATGTCGGCGTAGCGCTCAGCGGCCTCGAGCGTCGCGAACAGCTCGACGAGTGTCGCCCCGCCCTCGCCCCGATGCGCGGCCGCCTCCCGCACGGCCTGCGGCCCCTCGGCGAGGAACAGCCGCTCCTTCCCCCGGTAGTTCCGCTTCGCGAGCCGCCGGGCGGCGGAGACGCGCGGGGAACGGGGGGAGATGAGGTCGGGGGTGGCGGGGGGCATGTGGGTCACCTTCGGTGCAGGGAGGTGGAACGTGGGCATACGGGCGGGCTCCGGGTCTCTCTCGCCCCCGCCGCGCCTTCCCGTCCCGCCCTGCGGGCTACCGCTCCCGGTTCCCCGCTTCGGCCCCGGACGGGCCTCGTCCTGGAACGCCGAAAGGGCTGGGTCGGCTCACCCTGCTCCCCACCGGGACGGAGGGTGGGCGGCGCGGGCCGGGGGTTAGGGGGCGGGGCCTCCGGGGACGGGCGGGACACGGCCGGCGGTCCCGGACGCACTCGGACCCGCAGGCGGCGTGTCCGCCTGCGGGTCCCAGTCACATCACGTCCGGCTCAGCGCCGGCGACGCGTCACGCGGCCTTCGGCGCGTTCACGTCCGACGGCAGCGCCTTCTGCGCGGCCTCGACGAGCGCGGCGAACGCGTTGGCGTCGTTCACGGCGAGCTCGGCCAGGATCTTGCGGTCGACCTCGATGTTCGCGGCCTTCAGACCCTGGATGAAGCGGTTGTAGGTCATGCCGTTGGCGCGGGCAGCGGCGTTGATGCGCTGGATCCACAGCTGACGGAAGTCGCCCTTGCGCTTCTTCCGGTCGTTGTAGTTGTAGACCAGCGAGTGGGTGACCTGCTCCTTGGCCTTGCGGTACAGGCGCGAACGCTGACCGCGGTAGCCGGAGGCCTGCTCGAGGATCGCCCGGCGCTTCTTGTGGGCGTTGACTGCCCGCTTGACGCGTGCCACTTGTTAACTCCTTGTAGCGGGGCCGTGGTTGGACTCACACGGCCCGGAAACGATTGGGTCCCGGTCAGAGGTCAGGCGCGGCGGACGCGCCCGGCGTCACTTGCCGAGAAGCTTCTTGATCTTCTTGGCGTCGCCCGGGGCCATCTCGGCGTTGCCGGTGAGGCGACGCGTCAGACGGGACGACTTGTGCTCGAGCAGGTGGCGCTTGCCGGCGCGCTCACGGAGCACCTTGCCGGAGCCGGTGACCTTGAAGCGCTTGCTGGCACCGCTGTGCGACTTGTTCTTCGGCATAGCGCCGTTCTCTCCTCGTCGGTGGCGCTCCGGTGCCCGGTCGCGAGAACCGGGCACACGTGGAGCGTCGCTCTTGTATCGGTTACATCCAGGGGACTGTCGTCCCAGGGATCACGCCTCGGCAGGCTCCTCGGCCGGCGTCTGGGCGGTCGCAGGGTTCTGCGAGCGGCCGGGGTTGGCCTTCGCTTCGGCCTTGCGGGCCTCCTGCGCCTGACGGGCCTCGGCCATCGCCTCGGTCTTCTTCTTGTGCGGACCGAGAACCATGATCATGTTGCGGCCGTCCTGCTTCGGGTTCGACTCGACGAACCCGAGGTCCTGGACGTCCTCCGCGAGACGCTGCAGCAGTCGGTAGCCCAGCTCGGGCCGGGACTGCTCACGACCGCGGAACATGATCGTGATCTTGACCTTGTCGCCCTGCTTGAGGAACCGGACGACGTGACCCTTCTTGGTGTCGTAGTCGTGCGGGTCGATCTTCGGCCGGAGCTTCATCTCCTTGATGACCGTGTGCGCCTGGTTCTTGCGCGCCTCACGGGCCTTCATGGCCGACTCGTACTTGAACTTCCCGTAGTCCATGAGCTTGCACACGGGCGGGCGGGCGTTCGCCGCGACCTCGACCAGGTCCAGGTCGTACTCCTGGGCAAGCTCCAGTGCCTTCGCGAGCGGCACGATGCCGACCTGCTCGCCACTGGGACCGACAAGTCGCACCTCGGGAACGCGAATCCGGTCGTTGATGCGGGGCTCGGCGCTGATGGATCCTCCTCGGTAGCACCACGCGGCGGTCTGGCGGACGGCCGCGTAACGTCTGTGTCGTTAGACCTATAACCACGCCGAAGCACAAAAAATGCCCCGAACGATCACAGGCGGGGCTCCAAAACACTACCGGAGCACCGTCGCGAGGATCGCGGGGCGCACTACCGGGCGACTCCATCGTCCGTACGGAACGATGGTGGCCGCCTGACCGGGGTGACCCGCCGCCCCGGAGGGTGGTCGGGTGGGAGTTCGGAGCCTCCACTTGTGGGCCGGGCCCGCCTGCTGAGGGGCACGCGTGTCCGACCGGTCGTTACATGAGGCTAGCAGCTCACGGGCGCGTGCGCTAATCCGGTGTCTCCCGCCTCCTGCTGTCAAGAGGGCACGTGGAGGGCCCTATCGTGTGGGGCATGAGTGAGACCTCCCCCTCGAACGAGCCCGAGACCCCCGGCGCCGCCGGCTTCGACGAGATGACCCGCGACATCGCCGAGGTCCCCGCGGTCGAGGTGATCGTGACGGTCGCCGTCAACCTGATGAGCGCCGCCGCCGTGAAGCTCGGTCTGACCGAGGAGGGCGACAAGTACAAGGACCTGGACGAGGCCCGCAAGCTGGTCACCGCCCTCGCGGGTCTGCTGGACGCGAGCGCGACGGAGATCAGCTCGTTCCACGCGGCGCCGCTGCGCGACGGCCTGAAGTCGCTCCAGCTCGCCTTCCGCGAGGCGTCGATCGTCCCGGACGAGCCGGGCCAGGGACCGGGCGAGAAGTACACCGGCCCGGTCTACGGCTAGGCCGTCGGCGGCTCAGCCGCGTACGTACAGGGGCTCGCCCGGAGGCGTCGTCCCGGCCGGCAGCAGTGCCAGGTCGAGGCCGCGCACCAGGCGGGCCCTGAGCGTTTCGTCGGCGGCGAGGCGCCGGGCCACGGCCTGGGCGGCCTCCGCGGGAGCCGCGGCCGGGTCCAGGACGAGGGCGAGGGTGCCGTCGGCCTGCCCGGGCCCGAGGTGGGCACGCAGCACGGCGGGTTCGGCGGCCACGGCGGCCCGGACCGCGGCCACCACCGCCGGGTCGGTGAGCGGGTCGGTCGTGGTGCGGCCCTCGGCCAGCGCGAGCAGCGCCGGTCCCGTCAGTTCGAACGGGACCGGTCCGGCCATGTCCAGCAGGAGCGTGTCCGCCTTCTCGTGGGCGGCCGCCTGCAGCGCCTGGTGCAGGGGTACGGCGACCGGGCGGGCCTCGGGGTCCCACCGGGCGAGGGAGTCGGTGGAGGTGAAGGCGGGCAGGGCCGTGCGGTGCCCCGCCCTGAGGGTCGGGACGGCCATGTCGCTGGTCTTCTCGCGGCGCAGCCCGTTCTCGTCCTCCTCGACCTCGCCGAGCACGGCCACGACGGGGACGAGCAGCCGGGCGCCCTTGAGGGCCTCCAGCACCGGGCCCACGGCGGTGCGGTCCTCGGCCCAGGCGGCGAGCGCGGCGCTCAGCCGTGGGTCGGCGGAGCCGTCGTCGTCGGAGAAGCCGGGGTCGGGAATGTTCTTGTTCGCCACGGTCACCGACCCTATCGGGGGGATGGTGCCGGCTCTGTGCGGGGCCGGAAACACGGCGGTGACCGCTTTCACGGGTTTCTCAGAAACCCCTGACGCACATCTAACGTCCTTCTAACGAAGGGCACAGTCGGCGCCGCGACGATCGCGGGCATGGAGTCCTCCGGAGCACGCCGCAGCCGCCGCGCTCGTCCCTCGAGGCGCCGTCCCCTCCTGTGTTCCGCACTCGCCGCCGTCGCCGTCGTGGGCGCCACCGCGGGCGGGACCGTCTATGTGAGGGCTCAGGCGCACCCCGGCGTCGACGCCATATCGTCGGCGGCGGCGCCGTCCCCCACGGCGTCGGTCTCGGCGACCGAGGAGGAGTCGGTGGAACCGGTGGCGGACGCCGAGGTGGACCGCGACGCGCTGCTGGCCGCCGCGATGGGGTCGGTGACCGTGCCGGGCGGGGCGGCGGTGTCGGTGGCCGTCCTGGACGTGGGCTCGGGGGTGAGCGCCGCCTACGGGACGACCGCCTTCGACACGGCGAGCATCGTGAAGGTGGACATCCTCGCGGCGCTGCTGCTGCGGGCCCAGGACGACGGGCGCTCTCTCACCGCCCAGGAGAAGGCCTACGCCACCGCGATGATCGAGAACAGCGACAACGACTCGGCGTCGGCCCTGTGGCGGATCATCGGGAAGGCCGAGGGTCTCGACGCCGCGAACGAGCGGTTCGGACTCACGGAGACCGAGGGCGGCGACGACATGCTCTGGGGGCTCACCCGGACCACGGCCGCCGACCAGCTCACCCTGCTCCGGCAGGTCTTCGGTGAGGACTCGCTGCTGAGCGAGGCCTCACGGACGTATCTGCGGACTCTCATGGGGCGGATCGCCGTCGGGCAGCGGTGGGGGGTCTCGGCCGTCGCGGACGGTGCGTCGTGGGCGCTGAAGAACGGCTGGCTGCCGCGGACGGCGACCGGCCTGTGGGACGTCAACAGCATCGGGCGGGTGACCGCCGACGGCCGCGACTACCTGGTGGCCGTGCTGACGAACGGCAATGCGACGCAGGCGGCCGGCATCACGCTGGTGGAGGCGGCGGCCAGGGCGGCGGTGTCGGCTTTCGCGGACGGGAGCGCGTCGGCGGCGGGCGCGTCGGCCTCGGCCTCGGCTGCGACGTCCGTCCCGGCTACGGCTTCCGCTTCGGGGTCGGGGTCAGGGTCGGGGTCGGGGTCGGCTTCGGCTACGGGGTAGGCCTCGGCCCCTCGGCTTCGGGGTGGCTAGAAGGTCTCGTACCGCTCGCGGCGGCCGCGCCACAGCACCACCGCGGCGACGAGCAGTACTCCCCCGGTGCCGCCGGCGAGCGGGCCGGCCCAGCTCGACGCGTCGTCGTCGGCCTTCTCGGCGTCCGGACCCGGCCCGAAGTACTTGTCGCCGTAGGACGCGGACCGCAGGCCCTCGGGTTCGAGGTCGGCGGCGGCCTTGATGGCGGCGGCCGGGTCGATGAAGCCGAAGCCCCGGGAGTCGTCCCGCCCGCCGGTGGGGGCGTTGCGGGCGGTGTCCTCCAGGAGTTTCTTGATCTGCGCCGGCGTCAGTCCCGGGTGGGCGGCCTTGACGAGGGCGACCGCGCCGGAGACGAAGGCGGCCGCGGCGGAGGTGCCCCAGCCCTGGTAGTACTTGTGGTCCGGGTCGGCGATCACCACGTCGACGCCGGGGGCGCTGACCGTGGCGTACCAGCGTCGGGTGGAGAAGGACGCCCGGGTGCCGTAGCGGTCGACGGCGGTCGCGGCGATCACACCGGGGTAGGCGGCCGGGTAGGAGATGCGGTCGCCCTTCTCACCGCCGTTGCCGGCCGAGGCGACGACCACGGCGCCCTTCTTCAGGGCGTACTGGACGGCCTCGTCCTCGGCGGGTTCGGGGTGGGCGGAGGCGGAGTCGTCGCCGAGGGAGAGGTTGATGACGTCGGCGCCGTGGTCGGCGGCCCAGCGGATGCCCTCCGCGAGGGCGTTGCCGCGGGTGCTGCGGGCCTTGGCGCGGGCCGGGTCGCCGTCCTCCAGGATCACGCGGACGGGGAGGATCTTCGCCTCCGGGGCGATGCCCATCACTCCGTCGCCGTTGCCGTAGCCGTGTCCGTGGCCGGCGATGATGCTGGCCATCGCGGTGCCGTGCCGGGCCCAGGCGCGATCGCCGGGCTTCGCGCCGAAGCGGACCAGGTCGGTGCCGGTCAGGACGTTGCCTTCGAGGTCGGGGTGATCGGCCTCGACGCCGGTGTCCAGGACGGCGACGGTGATGCCAGCGCCCTTGGTGGTCTGCCAGGCCTCGTCGGTGTGCAGGGCCTCCAGGGCCCACTGCTGGCCGCGTATGCCGTCGGCGTGCGCCGGGGCGGCGGGCAGGAGGGCGAGGGAGGCGGCGAGGAGGCAGCACAGCAGGCCGGCACGGTGCGTCGACGTCGTTCGGCTCGTACGGCTGCTGCTCATGAGGGCTGCTCCGAGGGCGAGACGGCGGTCTTGCGCAGGGCGCGTTCGATGCGGTCGGCGAGGCCCTTGGCCTCGTTGCCCAGGCCGGCCTGGGCGGGGGCCGTGGTGGCGCCGGTCGCGGTGGCCTCCGCGGCCGGCTGCGGGGTGGCGACGGTACGGCCGTCGGCCCAGCCGGAGACGGCGTAGACGACGACGGGCGCGTCGGTGAGGACGGAGATCGCCCACGAGGCGCGCTGCCGGTCGCCGAAGCCGGCGGCGACGGTGTCCCGCGCGGCGTACGGGCGGGGCATCAGGTCGCTGCGGCGGGCGAGGCCCTCCTTCTCGAACCGGGTGTCGAGCGCCCGCATGGCGGCCGCGTCGGCCTTGGTGAACAGCAGGCCGACGGTGGTGACGTAGCTCTGGGTGGCGTCGGTGTAGGTGGCGCGCAGCAGGCGGGTGCAGCCGACCGGGGAGAGGGCCTTCTGCAGCAGCGGGTCGAAGGCGTCGGCGCAGCCGCTGTCCGGCGCGACGGCGATACGGGTCCAGGTGCGGTCGGCGCCGCCGGGCCCCGCGCCCTGCCCGTCCACGGTGGGCGGGAAGAGCTGGTCGACCGGGACGTTGTGCCACAGGCTTCCGGCGGCGGTGTAGGCGCCCCGCTCCCCCGCCTCGGCGGAGTCGCCGACGAGCCAGCTGCCGGTGACGGCTCCGCCGATGAGACCGAGCCCGAGGACGACGCAGGCGGCGGCCGCGACGGTCCGCCCGCGGTGGATGCGGGGAGTGTCCCGGTACCCCTCGGGCTGCGCGAACGTGACGACGGGCCGGGTGGCACCGGGCACGCCGTCCGGCGTCGGCGGAGCGCTCCAGGAGAGGGACGGGTCGGGGGCGAAGGGGCCGGAGTGCGGCGGCGGCGGAGCCTCCGGGGCCGCGGCCGGCCGGGGAACCCGCGCGGTCGCGGGCGGGGCGTCGTAGTCCGGGTGGCGTGCGGGCGCCGTCGGGGTCCAGGCCGGGTGGGCGCCGTCCTCGGAGGGAGCCCGACGCACGGGCGGCGCGGGCGTCCACGCCGGCCCGGCGTCCTCGTCGGAGGGCACGTCGGGACGGTGCCCGGGCACCGCGGTGGACAGGGCGTCCCGGGGAGGCTGCGTGGGGTTCGGGGCCCAGGTACGGGGCAAGGGGGACCAGGCGGCGCCGCCACCGGGCTGCCGGGGGGTGTCGGCGGCGTCCGGCCCCGCGGACCGGGCGCCGCCCGGGCGCGCGAGGGGAGCGTCGGCCGCGCCGGCGGGGCGCGGGGCCCCGGGGTCGGCGGGGCGGGTGACGGGCGGGCCTGCGGGACGGTCGGCTCCCGGACCGGCGGGACGCGCGCCGGCCGCGTCGATGGGACGGCCGGTGCTCGCACCGGCCGCGCCCGCGGGCGGCCGGGCCTCCGGGCCGGCAGGGCGAGAGACCCCCGCACCAGCAGAGCGCACGCCGTCCCCGTCGACGGAACAACCGGTGCTCGCACCGGCCGCGCCCGCGGGCGGCCAGGCCTCCGTGGCGGCGGGGTGGGTGTCGTCCAGGCGGGGCGGACGAGGGGTCTTGGAACCGGCGGGACGGTGACTGTCCGAACGGGGCGGACGAGGCTCCGCACCGGCGGCCGGGCGGGGACCGTCCGAGCGGGCCGGACGCGAAGCCCCCGGGTCGGCGGGGCGAGCGCCGTCCAGGCGGGCCGGACGGGGAACCGACGAGGCGAGCGGAGCCCCCGAAGCGGCAGGGCGGGCGCCGTCCGGACGTGACGGCGCCGAACCGGCGGCGGGAGAGGCTGCGGAACCGGCGGCAGGGGCACTGTCCGAGCGGGCGGGGCGGGCGCTCTCCGCGCCGCCCCCACGGCGGGTGGTGTGGAAGTCTTCCGGGCGGCCCGTCGGCGGTGGGGTGTCCGGGAAGCGGGCCGACGCGGGCGGCGGGGGCGGGGTCATCGGGTCCGGGGTCCGCAGGTTCGGGAAGCGACGGGTGGTGGGCGGCGCGGACGGCGGGCGACCTGTGCGCGGAGCGGGCACGGCGCGGTCTGCCCGGGCCGCGGGCTCGCCGCCGGACATGTCCGGCGCGGGGTCGGCGCTCCGGGACTCGGCGGACCGCTCCGCCCGGTTCCCGTTCCACGGCGGGCTCTCAGGAGCCGCCGCCCCGGGGGCCTCCTCCTCCGTGGGTGCGCCCACCCTCGGCGGCCGGGCCGGGCGCGGTGGCGCCGTCGGCCGCGGGGGCGTGCCGGAGGCGGGAGGTGTGCCGGGGACGGGCGGTGTGGTGGGGCGCGGAGGAACGGGGGCGCGGCGTGCGTCCGTGCTCATGCACCCCCCGTTTCCTCGTGGCCGGGCCGTCGTTCTGCTGCGCGGGCCCTGGTCGGTCGTGCCCCTGCGGCCCGCTGCGGACGTACAGGTCCGTTCTGGGCACGCATACCCGCACGGGCGGACCGGCATCCCGGGGCGGCTGCCCGGCCGGAGCCGTTCGTCCGTGCGTGCGCGTCACTCTACGGCTTGTTCCTGCGCGAACGGGAACCAGTCCCGCGACCCCGGGGCATCTGCCCGGAACGTCCCCCTACCCTGCGGTAAACCCGTCTGGCAGGCTGCGTTCATGACTGCGCGCGCCGCCGATCGGGCTCGTTACGACCGGGCCACGGCCCATCTCGACGCCCCTCTCGCCCTCGTGGACCTGGACGCCTTCGACGCCAACGCGGACGATCTCGTGCGGCGGGCGGGCGGCAAGCCGGTCCGCGTCGCCAGCAAGTCCGTCCGCTGCCGGGCCCTGCTGGAACGCGTCCTGGCGAAGGACGGCTTCGCGGGCATCATGTCCTTCACCCTCGCCGAGTCCCTCTGGCTGGCGCGCTCCGGGTTCGACGACATCCTGCTCGCCTATCCGTCGGCGGACCGCGCCGGCTTCGCCGAGCTGGCCGGTGACCCCAAGCTCGCCTCGGCCGTCACCGTCATGGTCGACGACGTCGCGCAGCTCGACCTGATCGACGCCGCACGCGCGGGCGGGCGCGAAGTGGTGCGGGTCTGCCTGGAGTTGGACACCTCGCTGAAGCTGCTCGGCGGGCGGGTGCGGGTGGGCGCCCGGCGCTCGCCGCTGCACTCCCCGGCCCAAGTGGCCGACGTGGCACGGGCGGTGGCCCGGCGGCCGGGGTTCCGGCTGGTGGGGTTGATGGCGTACGAGGGGCACGTCGCCGGCGTCGGTGACGCGGTCGCCGGACGGCCGCTGCGCTCGCGCGCGGTCCGGCTGATGCAGGCCGCCGCGCGCCGTGAGCTCGCCGAGCGGCGTGCCGCCGTGGTGCGCGCGGTGCGGGCCGTGGCGCCGGACCTGGAGTACGTCAACGGCGGCGGCACCGGCAGTGTGCAGCACACGGCGGCCGAGGACGCGGTGACCGAGATCGCGGCGGGTTCGGGACTGTACGTGCCGCGCCTGTTCGACAACTACACGTCGTTCACCGGCCGTCCGGCCGCTCTCTTCGCCCAGCCCGTCGTACGGCGCCCGGGGGTGGGCGTCGTCACCGTCCTCGGCGGCGGGTACCCGGCCTCCGGTGCGGCCGGACCCGACCGGCTGCCGGTGCCGTACCTGCCGGAGGGACTGCGCTACGACCTCCAGGAAGGCGCCGGCGAGGTGCAGACCCCGCTGCTGGGCTCGCCCGCGGACGACCTGCTGATCGGCGACAAGGTGTGGTTCCGGCACGCGAAGGCCGGTGAGCTGTGCGAGCGGTTCGACGTGCTGCACCTGGTCGAGGGGGACGCGGTGACGGCGACGGTGCCGACCTACCGGGGCGAGGGGCACACGTTCCTGTAGCGCCGCCCGTGGGGACCGCTCCGGTGGGTCAGCGGGTGGGACCGATGCCGCTGCCGACGCCGCCGCCGGTGTCCGCGTCGCCGATCGGGCGGATGCCCTTGGTGATGCGGTCCATGTCCGCCAGGGGCGGGCCGTCCTCTCCGGCGTCGAAGACGTAGCGGACGGCCACCGGGGCCTCGGTGCCGACGGTGGAGGGGAAGACGAGGGACTGGACATAGCCGCCGGGGCCCTCGGCGGTGGTCACCCGCCAGCGGACGTAGTAGCCGGCGCGGCCGGCGACGGCGACCTGCCCGGAGGCCACCACCTGGTGGGACTCGATGCCGCCGAAGGGACGTCGGCCGACGAGGTCACGGTCGTAGGCGTCGTCGGCCGCGTCGGCGATGTCGGCCTCGGCGAGGGCCTTGGGCGAGGTCTCGGCGGTGTCGGTGACCGTGCGGGAGATGACGAGGCCGTGCCGGCAGACGCCGCCGTCGCCCGGGCAGTCGTAGGTGCCGTCGGTGGTCATGACGACGTCGGGCTGGGAGACGTACTCCGGCGTGGCCCAGCCGTCGGGCACGGGGAAGGTGATGCCGTTGAGTTCGTCGACGATGACGGCCGGGTTCCCGGGGGAGGCCGACGGGGTGGAGGTCCCGGAGGCGGTGGGTTCGGGAGACGGGGCCGGCGGGGTGGAGGCGGTCGCGACCGCGGCCGGTTCCGTGCCGTCCCCCTCGTCCCCACCGAGGACGACGGCGCCCGCCACGACCGCCGCGACGAGGGCGGCGCCGGCCACGACCGCGGCCACGGCCCGCGCCCGGCCGGGACGCCCGCCGGTGGAGGCCACGGGCGGCCCGAACCCCCCGGCCACGGGCGACCCGGAACCCTCGCCCGACGGCGGCCCGAACCCGCCGGCCACCGGTGGCCCGAAATGCTCGCCCGACGGCGGCCCGAAACCCTCGGGTGCCGGTGGCGCCGCGGCCTGCGGGGCGCGCCGGTGTTCCGTCCAGGTCGTGCCGTCCCACCAGCGTTCCCGGTGGAGGGCCGACGGGTCGCGGTACCAGCCGGGCGGGGTCGTCATGCTCATCCCGGCACTGTAGGGCTCGGGCCTACAGGGGCGTGACGTAGGCACCCGAGATACCGCCGTCCACCAGGAAGTCGGTGGCGTTGACGAAGGAGGAGTCGTCGCTGGCGAGGAACGCGACGGCGGCGGCGATCTCCTCGGCCTCGGCGAACCGGCCGAGCGGGATGTGCACCAGGCGGCGGGCCGCCCGCTCGGGGTCCTTGGCGAACAGCTCCTGGAGCAGCGGGGTGTTGACCGGGCCCGGGCACAGGGCGTTGACGCGGATGCCCTCCCGCGCGAACTGGACGCCCAGTTCACGGGACATGGCGAGGACGCCGCCCTTGGACGCCGTGTACGAGATCTGGGAGGTGGCCGCGCCCATCCGGGCCACGAAGGACGCCGTGTTGATGATGGAGCCCCTGCCCTGGCGCCGCATGTAGGGGATGGCGGCCTTGCAGCACAGGTAGACGGAGGTGAGGTTGACCTCCTGGACGCGCTTCCAGGCCTCCAGGCCGGTCTCCAGGATGGAGTCGTCGTCGGGCGGGGAGATGCCGGCGTTGTTGAAGGCGACGTCGACGCTGCCGTAGGTGTCGTACGCCGTCCTGAACAGGGCTTCGACCTGCTCGGGGTCGGTGACGTCGACCTTCACGAAGATGCCGTCGACCTCCTCGGCGGCGGCCTTGCCGCGGGCCTCGTCGACGTCGCCGCAGACGACGTGCGCGCCCTCGGAGGCGAGGCGGCGCGCGGTGGCGAGGCCGATGCCGCTGCCGGCTCCGGTGATGACGGCGGTGCGGCCGGCCAGGCGGCGGCAGATGGTTTCCTCGGTCATGAGCGGCTCAGGCCTCCGTACTGATGAAGACGTTCTTGGTTTCGGTGAAGGCGGTCAGGGCGTCCGGGCCCAGTTCGCGGCCCACTCCGGACTGCTTGAAGCCCCCGAACGGCGTCCAGTAGCGCACGCTGGAGTGCGAGTTGACCGACAGGTTGCCCGCCCGGACAGCCCGGGAGACGCGCAGGGCGCGGCCCAGGTCGCGGGTCCAGAGAGAGCCGGCCAGGCCGTACGGGGTGTCGTTGGCGAGGCGGACGGCGTCCTCCTCGTCCGTGAAGGGCAGCAGGACGGCGACCGGGCCGAAGATCTCCTCGCGGGCGGCGTCCGAGTCCGGCCGCTCCCCCGTCAGCACGGTCGGCGGGAACCAGAAGCCCGGCCCGTCGGGCGCGCCGCCGCGCAGGGCCGCCGCGCCCTCGGGCACGAAGGACCGTACGCGGTCCAGTTGCTGACGGGAGATCAGCGGGCCCATCTGGCTCTTCTCGTCGGCCGGATCGCCCACCACGACGGCGGAGACGGCGTCGGCGAGCAGAGCGGCGACCTCGTCGTAGACGGACTCCTGGACGAGGATCCGGGTGCGGGCGCAGCAGTCCTGGCCGGAGTTGTCCAGGAAGGAGAAGGGATCGACGGCGGCGGCGAGGTCGGCGTCGGCGAAGACGATGTTGGGGCTCTTGCCGCCGAGTTCGAGGGTGACCGGCTTGACCTGGCGGGCGCAGCGCTCCATGACCTCGCGGCCGGTGCGGGTGGACCCGGTGAACACGATCTTCGCCACGTCGGGGTGGTCGACCAGGGCGCGGCCCGCGATGTGCCCGTGTCCGGGGAGGACCTGGAACAGCCCTTCGGGCAGGCCGGCCTCCAGGGCCAGTTCCGCCAGGCGCAGGGCGGTGAGGGGGGTGGTCTCGGCGGGCTTGAGGACGACCGCGTTGCCCGCGGCGAGCGCGGGGAAGGAGCCCCAGGCCGCGATGGGCATCGGGAAGTTCCAGGGGGCGATCACGCCGACCACGCCGAGGGGTTCCTGGAAGGTGACGTCCCACCCGCCGGGGACGGGGATCTGTTTGCCGAGGAGGCGTTCGGCGCCGCCGGCGGCGTACAGCAGCAGGTCGCGGGCGTTTCCGGCCTCCCAGCGGGCGTTGCCGAGGAGGTGGCCGGCCTCGCGGACCTCCAGCCGGGCGAGTTCCTCGACGTGGGTGTCGACGACGTCGGCGAAGCGGCGCAGCAGGCGGGCCCGGTCGGCGGGGGCGGCGGCCGCCCAGGAGCGCTGGGCGGCGCTCGCGCGGGCGACGGCCCGGTCGACGTCGGCCGCGTCGGCGGCGGGGACGGTGGCGACGAGTTCCTCGGTGGCCGGGTTGAGGATCTTCAGTTCTTGCGGGTCGGACGAGGGGTGCGGCAAGGGGTGACCTTTCACAGGCGTGCGAAGGAGCGGCGTCACAGACGCGGCGTCACAGGCGCGGCGTCACAGGCGCGGCGTCACAGGCGCGGCGTCACAGGCGCGGCGTCACAGGCGTTCGAAGGAGCGGCGCAGCTCCCAGTCGGTGACCGCCGCGTCGAAGGCCTCCAGCTCGACGCGCGCCATGTTGGCGTAGTGCGCGACGACCTCGTCGCCGAAGGCGGCCTTGGCGATCGGGCTGTTCTCCCAGAGTTCGGCGGCCTCGCGCAGGGTGGTCGGGACGTGCGCGTGGTCCGCGGTGTAGGCGTTGCCGGGGCAGGGCTCGGGCAGTTCCAGTTTCTGCTCGACGCCGTGCAGGCCGGCGGCCACCAGTGCGGCGACGGCGAGGTGGGGGTTGACGTCGCCGCCGGGCAGCCGGTTCTCGAAGCGCAGGGAACGGCCGTGGCCGACGACGCGGAGGGCGCAGGTGCGGTTGTCGTGGCCCCAGGCGACGGCGGTGGGCGCGAAGGAGCCGCGCTGAAAGCGCTTGTAGGAGTTGATGTTGGGCGCGTAGAGGAGGGAGAAGTCGCGCAGGGCGGCGAGTTGTCCGGCGAGGAAGTGGCGCATGGTGTCGGACATGGCGTGCGGGTCGTCGGCGGAGGCCATGGCGTTGGTGCCGTCGGCGTCGGCGAGGGAGAGGTGGATGTGGCAGGAGTTGCCCTCGCGCTCGTTGTACTTGGCCATGAAGGTCAGGGAGACGCCCTCCTGGGCGGCGATCTCCTTGGCGCCGGTCTTGTAGACGGCGTGCTGGTCGCAGGTGACCAGGGCCTCGTCGTAGCGGAAGGCGATCTCGTGCTGGCCGGGATTGCACTCGCCCTTCGCGGACTCGACGGTGAGGCCGGCGCCCGCCATCTCGTTGCGCAGGCGGCGCAGCAGGGGCTCGACGCGGCCGGTGCCGAGGATGGAGTAGTCGATGTTGTACTGGTTGGCCGGGGTGAGCCCGCGGTAGCCGGCGTCCCAGGCCTGCTCGTAGGTGTCCTTGAAGACGATGAACTCCAGCTCGGTTCCGACCTGGGCGGTCCAGCCGTGCTCGGCGAGGCGTTCCAGCTGGCGGCGGAGGATCTGGCGGGGCGCGGCGACGACCGGTGAGCCGTCCTCCCAGGCGAGGTCGGCGATGAGCAGGGCGGTGCCGGGGTGCCAGGGCACGCGGCGCAGGGTGGCGAGGTCGGGACGCATGGCGAAGTCGCCGTAGCCCCGGTCCCACGACGACATGGCGTACCCGTCGACGGTGTTCATGTCGGTGTCGACGGCGAGGAGGTAGTTGCACCCCTCGGTGCCGTGGTGGAGGACCTCGTCGAGGAAGAAGCGGGCGGCGAACCGCTTGCCCTGCAGGCGCCCTTGCATGTCGGGGAAGGCCAGGACGACGGTGTCGATCTCACCGCCCGCGACGAGGGCGTGCAGCTCCTCGATGCCGAGCGGTGGTGTGCGGTCTGCCACGGGAGGGCCTCCTTCGGCTTGTCCGGTCAGCCGGAAGCCATAAGGTATTGCCGTGGACCATTGATTGGGAAGGGGGTCCCGTCACATGTCGCAGGCGGACGCGGGGCACGCGGCGCACGGGGCCGACGACCGGCTGACCTCGCTCCTGCGCCACGTGCGGGCCGGCAACGGTTTCGAGGAGGCCCTGGAGCAGATCCTCCAGGTCGTCCGGCTCGGGCTGGTGGCGGCGGGTGAGCGCCTCCCTGCGGAACGGGAGCTGGCCGACCGGCTGGGCATAAGCCGGGTCACGCTGCGCGAGGTGCTCAAGGTCCTGCAGGACGAGGGGCTGGTCGAGTCCCGGCGCGGCCGCTACGGCGGCACGTTCGTCCTGCCGCGCACCGGGACGCCCGGCGAGGAGGAGCTGCGCCGCCGCCTGAAGGGCGTGGACGTCGAGGACACGCTGCGCTTCCGCGAGGTGCTGGAGGTGGGCGCCGCCGGGCTGTGCGCGGCGCACGGCCTGGACGAGGAGGGGGCCGCCCGGCTGCGGGAGGCGCTCGGGCGCACGCACGACGCGCCGCTCACCGACTACCGCCGCCTGGACACGCTGCTGCACCTGACCCTCGCCGAACTGTCCGGCTCCCCCACGCTCACCGCCCAGTACGCGGCCGTACGGGCGAGGGTGAACGACCTGCTGGACTGCATCCCGCTCCTCGTGCGCAATCTCGAGCACTCCCAGCGGCAGCACACCGCGCTGGTGGAGGCCGTCGTCGAGGGGGACGCCGAGGCGGCGCGGGAGATCATGCGCGAGCACTGCGCGGGGACGGCGGCGCTGCTGCGCGGGTTCCTCGGGTGAGGGCGGATTTACGGCCGCTTAACGCACGGGGGTTGCTTTCCCACGACCCGCACCGCAAAGGTATGCCTCCAGTCCATTGAGCCGGGCCCGGTCCCCACCGCGTCCGGAACAGACATATGTCCGCCGCCCCGCCGGGAGTCGTGCCCATGTCCCTGGAATCCACAAGTGCGCCCCGTCCCGCCGGAGAGGCGGCCGACTATCTGGAGCGGAGGGCGCTGCGCCGCGGCAGCGCCGGCTGGGTCCTGCTGACCGGCCTCGGCGTCGCCTATGTCGTCTCCGGCGACTTCTCCGGCTGGAACTTCGGCCTGGCCGAGGGCGGGTTCGGCGGCCTGGCGATCGCCATGGTGCTGATGGGCGCGATGTACGCCTGCATGGTCTTCGCCCTGGCCGAGCTCTCCTCGATCCTGCCGACGGCGGGCGGCGGCTACGGCTTCGCCCGCCGGGCGCTCGGCCCGTGGGGCGGCTTCCTGACGGGTACGGCGATCCTCATCGAGTACGTCCTGGCGCCCGCCGCCATCGTCATCTTCATCGGGGACTACGTGGAGTCGCTGGGCCTGTTCGGCCTGGAGTCCGGGTGGCCGATGTACCTCGTCTGCTTCGCGATCTTCCTCGGCATCCATCTGTGGGGCGTCGGCGAGGCGCTGCGGTTCAGCTTCGTCGTCACCGGTGTCGCCGTGGCCGCCCTGGTGGTCTTCGCGGCGGCGGCGCTGCCCGACTTCAGCTTCGGCGCGCTGGACGACATCCCGGTGGACACGACGGCCACCGGCGCGAGCTCCTGGCTGCCGTTCGGGCTGCTCGGCATCTGGGCGGCGTTCCCGTTCGGGATGTGGTTCTTCCTGGGCGTCGAAGGCGTGCCGCTGGCCGCCGAGGAGACCAAGGAGCCGGCCCGTACCCTGCCGAAGGCGATCCGCTGGTCGATGGGCATCCTGGTGGTGCTGGCGGTGGTCACGTTCTTCGCGGCGGCAGGCGCGCGGGGTTCCGCCGCGATCCAGGAGGCGGGCAACCCGCTGGTGGAGGCGCTCCAGCCGGACGGCGAGGCCACGGCGCTGAGCCGGATCGTGAACTACGCGGGCCTGGCCGGCCTGGTGGCGTCCTTCTTCTCCCTGATCTACGCGGGCTCGCGCCAGCTGTTCGCGCTCTCCCGCGCCGGCTACCTGCCCCGCTTCCTCTCCCTGACCAGCAGCCGCAAGGCCCCGTACCTGGGCCTGCTGGTGCCGGGCACGATCGGTTTCCTGCTGGCGGCCGTGACGGGCGACGGCGCGCGCATGCTGAACATCGCGGTCTTCGGCGCCACCATCTCCTACGCCCTGATGTCCCTCTCCCACATCGTGCTGCGCCGCCGCGAGCCGGAGCTGCCGCGGCCGTACCGCACGCCGGGCGGCGTGCTGACCTCCTCGGTCGCCCTGGTGCTGGCCTGCGCCGCGCTGGTGGCCACGTTCCTGGTGGACGTGACGGCGGCGTTCATCGCGCTGCTGGTGTACGTGGTGGCGATCGCGTACTTCGGCCTGTACAGCCGCAAGCACCTGGTGGCGAAGGCGCCCGAGGAGGAGTTCGCGGCGCTGGCGGCGGCCGAGGCAGAGTTGGCGAGGGACTGAACCGTGACCGTGAGGGAGTCGCCGTGGCCAGGCCGCTGATCGGAGTCAGCACGTATCTGGAGTCCGGGGCACGCTGGGGCGTGTGGGAGCTGGAGGCGGCGCTGCTGCCGGCCGGCTATCCACGGCTGGTGCAGGCGGCGGGCGGCCTGGCCGCGATGCTCCCGCCGGACGACCCGGCGTACGCGGCCGATGCCGTGGCCCGGCTGGACGGCTTGGTGATCGCGGGCGGCCCGGACGTGGAGCCGGTGCGGTACGGCGCCGAGCCCGACCCCCGCACCGGCCCGCCCGCGCGGGAGCGGGACGCGTGGGAGCTGGCCCTGATCGACGCCGCGCTGGTCGCGCGGGTCCCGCTGCTGGGCATCTGCCGGGGCATGCAGCTGCTGAACGTCGCACGCGGTGGCACGCTCGTCCAGCACCTGGACGGGCACGCCGAGGTGGTCGGGCTCTTCGGCCGCCACACGGTCAAGCCGGTGCCCGGCACGCTGTACGGCGGTCTCGTCCCGGAGGAGACGTCCGTGCCGACCTATCACCACCAGGCCGTGGACCGCCTCGGCACGGGCCTGACGGCCTCGGCGTACGCCGCGGACGGGACCGTGGAGGCGGTGGAGCTGCCCTCCGCCGGCTGGGTGCTGGGAGTGCAGTGGCACCCGGAGATGGGCGAGGATCCGCGCGTGATGCGGGGCCTGGTCCGGGCGGCCGCCACACGCGCGTGAACGACAGCCCGCGTGATGCGGCGCCTGGAACAGACGGCCGCCACGCGAGCGTGAGCGACAGCCCGCCCGACACGCGACCTGAAACAGACGACCACCACACGCACGCCGACGACAGCCGCCCGACACGCGGCCTGAAACTGACCACCGCGCGCGCGTCGGCGACAGTCCCGCGTGACGCAAGGCCTGGTACGAACGACCACCACACGCCCACCAGCCCCAGCCCACCCGACACGCGACCTGAAACAGACGACCACCACACGCACGCCGACGACAGCCCCACGCGACGCAAGGCCTGAAACGAACGACCACCACACGCACGCCGACGACAGCCCCACGTGATTCAGGGCCTCGTGCGGGCGGTCGCCACGCGCCTGGTGCGGGGCGGCCGCTACGCGCGCGTGAGCGACAGCAGTTCGCGGGCCGGCCCCACCGGGCGGTGACCCGTCGGCCACACCGCCCGCAGGTCACGGGCCAGGGACACGTCGGCCAGCGGCACGTTCACCAGGCGGCGCATCGCCAGTTCCTCGCCCACGGCGAGCTCGCTGAGGACCGCCGGGCCTGCCCCGCTCACGGCGGCGGCCTTGACCGCCGTCGTCGAGGACAGCTCGATCAGGGGGCGGGCCAGTCCGCCCAGGGCCGCGTCGAGGACCTGGCGGGTGCCCGACCCCTTCTCCCGCAGGATCAGCGGGGTCGCCGCCAGTTCGGAGGCTTCCAGGGCGCGTCGGCGCCGGGACCAGGGGTGCGCCGGTGCAGTCACCACGATGAGGGTATCGTGGGCGATGACCACCGAGTCCAGGCCCGTCGGGACCGTCAGCCCCTCCACGAAGCCGAGGTCCGCCTCCCCGGACAGCAACCGCTCCGCCACCGCCGCCGAGTTGCCCGCGAGCAGCGACACCGCGGTGTCGGGCCGCTCCGCGCGCAGCGCGAGCAGCCAGCCGGGCAGCAGGTACTCGGCGATGGTCATGCTCGCCGCCACCCGCAGTCGCGAGTCCCGCCGGTCGCGCAGTGCCTGCGCGCCCGCGTCGAAGGCCTCCGCCGCCTCCACGATCCGCCGCGCCCAGTCCGTGACCAGCGCTCCCGCGTCGGTGAGCCGGGATCCGCGGGGCGACCGGTCGACGAGGGCCACCCCCAACTGGCGCTCCATGGACCGGATCCGGCTGCTGGCCGCGGGCTGGGTGATGCCCATCTCGCGCGCCGCCCCGCCCAGGCTGCCCTGTCGCGCCACCGCCAGCAGCAGCTCCAGCGCGCCCAGATCCGGCACCCGGTGTGCGAGCGAACCGCCGGCCGCGGGCCGCGAACCGTCCTCCTGCCCCTCCACCCTGCTCATAACTCCAGCTTATGCCCTCATAGGCGCATACTCCCTGGTCGCCGGTCTCGAGGAGCGGGACGGTGGTGCCATGGTCATCGCAGCCGACCCCCTTCCACGTGCCACCGCACGCCCTCCGCGCGCACCGATGGTCCGTCACCTCGGACCCCATTGGTACGCCACCGTCATGGGCACGGCCATCGTCGCCACGGCGGGAGCCGCCCTCCCCCACGACCTGCCCGGTCTGGGGACCGTCCGCGTCGCCGTCTGGGCCCTCTCCCTCGCCCTGCTGACGGCCGTGCTCGCCGCCCGCGCCCTGCACTGGGCCCACCACCGCGACCAGGCCCGCGCCCACCTCCTCGACCCGGCGACGGCACCTTTCTACGGCTGCCTCTCGATGGCCCTGACGGCCGTCGGGGGCGGCGCCGTGACCGTCGGCCGGGACTGGATCGGCCTTCGCGCCGCGCTCGTCCTCGACTCCGTGCTCTTCACCGCCGGGGCGGTGACGGGACTCGCGACCGCCGTCGCCGTCCCGTACCTGATGTCCGTGCGCGAGGGGATCCGGTGGGACGACGTCACCCCCGTGTGGCTGCTGCCCGTCGTCGCGCCGATGGTGTCCGCCGCGCTGGGACCGCTCCTCGTGCCGCACCTGCCGCCCGGCGGACCGCGAAAGGCCCTGCTGTTCGCCTGCGTGGCGATGTTCGGGGCCAGCCTTGTCGCCACCCTGCTGATGCTGCCGCTGGTCTTCGCCCGGCTGCTCACGGGCGGTCCCCTGCCCCTTGCCCGGACACCGGCCCTGTTCCTCGTGCTGGGGCCGCTCGGACAGTCGACCACCGCCGTCGGCAACTTCGCCGACGTGGCGCCGGGGGCCGTCCCCTCCCCGTACAGCGAGGGTTTCGGCGTCCTCGCCGTGCTGTACGGCGTACCGGTCATGGGTTTCGCGCTGCTCTGGCTGGTGCTGGCCACCGCCCACGTGCTGCGCGCCCGCCGGCTCGGCATGGGATTCGCGATGACCTGGTGGGCGTTCACCTTCCCCGTGGGCACCTGTGTCACCGGCGCGCAGGCACTGGCCCGGCACACCGGGCTGGCCGTCTACCACGGGCTCGCGGTGGGGCTGTACGTCGTCCTCGTCGCCGCGTGGGGCGTCGTCGCCGCGCACACGGCGCGCGGGCTCCTCAGCGGCGAGCTGCTCGCAGCTCCGCGGCCAGCACCCGCGGCGCCTCCGCGAGCGACGGGCCGTACCACGTCAGATGCCGTCCGCTGACCAGCGCGCAGGGCACGCCGGGGAAGGCCTCCGGGCCGTCGTCGGCGGTGAAGCGGTAGGGCTCGTCGGGCAGGACGACCAGGTCGGGGGCCGACGCCCGCAGCTCCTCCAGGGGGATCTTCGGGTAGCGGTCCCCGTGCGCGGCGTACAGGTGGTCCACGCCCAGACGCTCCAGGACGTCGCCCGCGAACGTGTCCCGGCCCAGCACCATCCACGGGCGGCGCCAGACGGGAACGACCGCCGTCCTGCGGGGCTCGGGTGGCTCCACGGCCGCCCACGCCTCCTCCGCCGCGTCCAGCCAGCGGGGGCGGGAGCGCGCCCCGCACGCCGCGAGCACCCGCGCCAGTTCGCGGAAGGCCTGCGGGACGTC
Organism: Streptomyces sp. NPDC052016; assembly: GCF_044548445.1. Classification (NCBI taxonomy): domain Bacteria; kingdom Bacillati; phylum Actinomycetota; class Actinomycetes; order Kitasatosporales; family Streptomycetaceae; genus Streptomyces; species Streptomyces sp. NPDC052016. The sequence continues at coordinate 191,402 of NZ_JBIUBX010000015.1, read as the reverse complement.
CCGGACCTCGGTCACCAGCACCTCGAGGCCCGCCGCGCGCAGGGCCGCCAGGTCGGGTTCCCGGTTCTCCTCCTCGTTGGCGATCACCAGGTCGGGGGCGAGGGCGACGATCCGGTCGGCCTTCGGGTTCTTGGTGCCGCCCACCCGGACGACGTCGAGGTCCGCCGGGTGGGCGCACCAGTCGGTGGCGCCGACCAGCGCTCCGGGCACGGACACGGCCACCGCCTCGGTGAGCGACGGCACCAGGGAGACGACCCGCACTACCGCTTGCGGTCCCGGACCGCCTCGATGTGCTCGGCGACCGCGACGACGACCACCCGGGTGTCCGCGACGGTCGCCCGCCAGCGGTGCCGCACCCCGCCAGTGAGGTACAGGGTGTCGCCGCGGCCGAGGCGGTAGGCGCGGCCCTCGGCCTCGATCTCCACGGCGCCGTCGGCGACGTACATCAACTGGTCGTTGCGGTACTGGAACTCCCGGCCCGCCTCGTGGTCGCCGGTGAACTCCGAGGCGTGCATCTGGTGGTGGCCGCGGACGAGGGAGCGGGAGCGCGGCTCGGGGCCGGGCTCGGTGAGCTCGGCGCGCACGACGTCGACGCTGCACGCCGGATCGGCGGCGGCGAGGAGTTCGACGGCCGTGGTGCGCAGGGCGTCGGCGACCTTCTCCAGCGAGCTGGTGCTGGGCCGGGCACGGTCGTTCTCGATCTGGCTCAGGAACGGGACCGACAGGCCGCTGCGCTCGGCCACGACGGCGAGGGTGAGCTCCAGGGACCGGCGCCGCCGCCGGACGGCCGCGCCCACCCGAAGGGGCTGTTCTTTGTGGTCGCCCATCGCTCCGGCTCCCTCCTTCGCTCGTCGCTCCGACTGTCCGAGTGCCCCGCTGCGGGCGCAGGTTCTCCGATGACTTCTCTGCACCCTACGCATGTTCGGCAAACCGTTTCATGTGCCCGTCACATCGAGGACACACGGCTTCACGCGCGACCTCACACTTCGCGCCAGTCGATCATCCCCAGGGCATGACCGCACGGGGACGGCTCACCCGCGTTCCTCCGTTCAATGCGCGGGCGGGCCGTGGTGTTCCCGTTCGTCCACGACGTGGATTCGCGCTGGTGGGGCGGCCGGCCTCCCCGGACGCCATGGACACGGTCCGGGTGGGGGCGTAGCTGTGCGTGGTTGGCCTGATTTCCGCCGTGCGGAACGGCGAGAGGGGCGGGCCCCGGCGAACGCCCCGAAGGCGTACGTCGGTGCCCGCCCCTCACCGGGCGGTCGCGGTGCTGTCAGGTCACCCGGCCGCCCTGCTCTTCTGCCCGGCGCCGGCGACCGGCGCCCACGTGTCGAGCAGACCGGGGTTGTCCTTCAGCCAGGTGCGGACGGCGTCCTGCTCCTTGCCCTTCCCGGCCTTCTGGATCCGCGCCTGCAGAGAGGTGAGCTGCTCCTCGGTCATGGAGAAGTCCTCGAGCCACTTGCCGACCTCGGGGTGGTCGGCGGCGAAGCCCTTGCGGGAGAGCGTGTGCACGCCGTCGCCCTCGCCCCAGGCCCCCTCGGGATCCTTCAGCTTCTTCAGGTCGTACTCGCTGTACGCCCAGTGGGGCGACCAGAGGGTGACGACGATCGGCTCCTTCTTGGCGTAGGCGCGCTCGAGTTCGGCGAGCATGGCCGGGGTGGAGCCGTCGACGACCTTGTAGGTGCCGTCGAGGCCGTACTGCTTCAGGACCTTGTCCTTGAGCAGGCCCATCATGCCGGCGCTGGGCTCGATGCCGGTGATCCGTCCGCCGAACTCGGCCGACCTGTTCCTGAGGTCCGCCAGGGAGTTCACGTCGTTCATGTACGACGGGACGGTGAGCTCCAGGGAGGTGGGGCCGTACCACTGCCCGAGGTCCTCGAGCTGCTTGCCGTACTTCTTCCAGTACTCGGCGTGGGTGGTGGGCAGCCAGGAGTCGGTCTGGAAGTCGACCTGGCCGGTGGCCAGGCCCGTGTAGAGGGGGCCGGCGGCGTACTGGGTGGTCTTCACCTCGAAGCCGCGTTCCTCCAGCAGCTCCTTCCAGAGGTAGGTGGAGGCGATGCCCTCGTCCCACGGGATGTAGCCGATGGTGATCTCCTCGCCCTTGCCGACGTCCGTGGCGGAGGCCTCGGCGGTGCCGGAGTCCGAGCCGACGACGCCCATGCCGCCGGCGACGAGGGCGAGGGCGGCCACGCCGACCCCGGCCACGGCGGCGCGCGGGCGGTACGTCCACACGGTGGTGCGGGCCTTGGCGGCGGCGCGCCGACCGAGCGGGGAGATGCGGGTGCCCAGGGCGCCGGTCATCCGGTCCAGGTAGATGGCGAGGACGACGATGCCCAGCCCCGCCTCGAAGCCGAGGCCGATGTCGAGCTGGCCGATGGCCTCGTTGACGGCGCCGCCGAGACCGCCGGTCCCGACCATGCCGGCGATGACGACCATCGACAGGCCGAGCATGATGACCTGGTTGACGCCCGCCATGATCGTCGGCAGGGCGAGCGGCAGCTGGACCCGCAGGAGGGTGTCGCGGGGTGTCGTACCGAACGCCTCGGCCGCCTCGACGAGCTCGGCGTCGACCTGGCGGATGCCGAGTTCGGTCATGCGCACGCCGGGCGCGAGGGCGAAGATCAGGGTCGCCACGACACCGGCGGGCACGCCCATGCCGAAGAACAGGATCGCCGGGATCAGCAGGACCATCGACGGCATCGTCTGGAGCAGGTCCAGCACGGGGCGCAGGGTCGCGCTGACGGCCCGGGAGCGGGCGGCCCAGATGCCCAGCGGGACGGAGATCACCAGGGCGATCACCGTGGCGACGAGCACCAGGGACAGGGTGGACATCGCCTCCTCCCACAGGTCGAGGGAGTCGATCAGCGCGAAGCCGGCGAAGCCGAGGACGCCCGCGGCCAGGCCGCGCAGCCACCAGGCGAGCACCGCGAGGACGCCCGCGAGCAGCAGCGGCTGCGGTGCGGTGAGGACCGCGTCGATGCCGTCGTACATGCCTTCGACGACCGTCTTGACCGCGTCGAAGAGCCAGGACATGTGGGTGACGAGCCAGTCGACGCCGGAGTCGACCCGGTCGCCGAGGTGGATCCTAGGCACGGGCCACCTCCTTCCCGTCGGTGCGCGGACTGTCGCAGCCGGTCTCCTCCGCCCGCTCGTCGCCGAGGAAGCCGACCAGGCTCCGGCGCGGTACGACGCCGACGAGCGACCGGTCCGCGTCGAGCACGGCGACCGGGTGGGACACGCGGGCGCTGAGCGCGCACAGCTCGGTGAACGGCGTGTCCGGCGACGCGGTCGCGCAGCCGCAGTCGGCCTCGTCGCCGCGGACGTCGGTGTCCATGACCGCGGAGGCGGTCAGCACGCGGGAGCGGTCGACGTCCTGGATGAAGGAGGCCACGTAGTCGTCGGCGGGCCGCACGAGGATGTCCTCGGCGGTCCCGGTCTGGACGACGCGGCCGTCACGCATGACGGCGATGCGGTCGCCCAGGCGCATGGCCTCGTTGAGGTCGTGGGTGATGAAGACGATCGTCTTCTTCAGCGTCTGCTGGAGCGTGAGCAGCTGGTCCTGCATGTCCCGGCGGATCAGCGGGTCCAGGGCGCTGAAGGACTCGTCCATCAGCAGCAGGTCGGCGTCGGTGGCGAGGGCGCGGGCGAGGCCCACGCGCTGCTGCATGCCGCCGGACAGCTCGTCCGGCCAGGACTTCTCCCAGCCGGCCAGGCCGCACAGGGCGAGCGCCTCGGCGGCGCGCCGCTCGCGCTCGGCGCGCGGGACGCCCTGGACGGCGAGGCCGTAGGCGGCGTTGTCGAGCACGCTGCGGTGCGGGAACAGCGCGAAGTGCTGGAAGACCATGCTGATCTTCTTCGCGCGGACCTCGCGCAGCTCCCGGTCGGTGAGCGCGGTCAGGTCCTGGCCGTCGAACAGCACGCGTCCCGACGTGGGCTCCAGCAGTCCGTTGAGCATGCGCAGCAGGGTGGACTTGCCGGAGCCGGACAGGCCCATGACGACGAAGATCTGGCCCGGGTCGACGGCGAAGGAGGCGTCGATCACGGCGGCGGTGGTGCCGTCCGCGCGCAGCTCCTCCCGGTCCGCTCCGCCGCGGAGCCGCTCCACTGCCTCGTCCGGTCGTCTGCCGAACACCTTGTAGAGGTGTTCGGCCTCAAGCCTGGAGGACACACATACCTTCTCTGCTCGGGGACAGGGGCGGAGAGGCGCCGGGACCGCGACGGCCCTGAGGACCGCTAACTATTGAAAGTACAACCAGCACCGCTCCGAGGCGGCACCTGCCCGGGAGGGAACGAGGCAAACGCCCGAGTGGGCCAGTTCACAGGCCCTCCACGAATCCCACGGGGAGTGAACACCGGCGCCTGACGGAGGTGCCGGTGCGGCATGATGCGTGGGGTGACCGGACGACTGATGCTCCTCGACACCGCCTCGCTCTACTTCCGCGCCTTCTTCGGCGTCCCGGACTCCGTGAAGGCTCCGGACGGCACGCCGGTGAACGCCGTGCGCGGACTGCTCGACTTCATCGACCGCCTGGTCAAGGACCACCGGCCCGCCGAGCTGGTCGCCTGCATGGACGCCGACTGGCGGCCGGGCTGGCGGGTCGAGCTGATCCCCTCCTACAAGGCGCACCGCGTCGCCGAGGAGCACGAGACCGGCCCGGACCAGGAGGTGGTCCCCGACACGCTCTCGCCGCAGGTGCCGATCATCGAGGCCGTCCTGGACGCCCTCGGCATCGCGCGCGTGGGCGTGGCGGGGTACGAGGCGGACGACGTCATCGGCACGTACACCGCGCGCGCGAAGGGCCCGGTGGACATCGTCACCGGCGACCGCGACCTGTACCAGCTGGTGGACGACGTGCGCGGGGTGCGGGTGCTGTACCCGCTGAAGGGCGTCGGCACGCTCCAGCTGACGGACGAGACCTGGCTGCGCGAGAAGTATGGGGTCGACGGCCGCGGGTACGCGGATCTGGCGTTGTTGCGCGGCGACCCGAGCGACGGCCTCCCGGGCGTCGCCGGCATCGGGGAGAAGACCGCGGCCAAGCTCCTGGCCGAGTTCGGCGACCTGGCCGGGATCATGGCGGCTGTGGACGACCCGAGGGCGAAGCTCACACCGACGCAGCGCAAGCGGCTCACCGAGGCGCGGCCCTACGTCGCCGTCGCGCCGAAGGTGGTCCGAGTGGCCGACGACGTACCACTGCCGGAGGTGGACACCACGCTGCCTCGGGCGCCGCGCGACCCGGAGCTGCTGGAGGCGCTGGCGACGCGCTGGGGGCTCGGCGGGTCGCTGCAGCGGCTGCGCCACACACTCGTCAGTTGAACGCCGCCCCCGGGAGCGGACTTCCGAAGGGGAGGGGTGCTAACTTAGGTAAACCTAACCAAAGGAACCTGGGAGGACGACATGGCAGAACGTCCGGCACGCAAGCCGCGGAAGCCTCATTCCGCGCAGGTCGTCCGCACCGAACGGCTCACCCCGCACATGCAGCGTGTGGTCCTCGGCGGTGAGGGGCTGGCGGACTTCGCCGCCGACACCTGCACCGATCACTACGTGAAGCTGCTGTTCGGCCCCGAGGGCGTGACCTACCCGGAGCCGTTCGACCTGGAGCGTGTCCGGGCCGAGTTCCCCCGCGACCAGTGGCCGGTGACCCGGACGTACACCGTGCGCCACTGGGACGCCGAGCACCGCGAGCTGACACTGGACTTCGTCCTGCACGGCGACGAGGGTCTGGCCGGGCCGTGGGCGGCGCGCGTCCAGCCGGGCGAGACCGTCCGCTTCATGGGGCCCGGCGGCGCCTACGCGCCCGACCCCGGCGCCGACTGGCACCTGCTGGCCGGTGACGAGAGCGCCCTGCCCGCGATCGCGGCCGCGCTGGAGTCGCTGCCCGCCGGGGCGGTGGCCCACGCCTTCATCGAGGTCGCCGGACCCGAGGAGGAGCAGAAGATCGACTCCGACGTCGAGGTGGTCTGGCTGCACCGCGGTGACCGGCCCGTCGGCCAGATGCTCGTCGAGGCGGTCCGGGCCCTGGAGTTCCCCGAGGGCCGGCTGCACGCGTTCGTGCACGGCGAGGCGGCGGCCGTCAAGGAGCTGCGCGCGCTGCTGCGCGTCGAGCACCGGATCCCGCGCGAGGACCTGTCGATCTCCGGCTACTGGCGGCTCGGCCACAACGAGGACGGCTGGCAGGCCTCCAAGCGGGAGTGGAACGCGCGCGTCGAGGCGGAGCAGGAGGGCGCGGCGCCGGCCGCGTGACCCCGCGGGAGCGAGCGGCCCGCCCTCGTGACGCGGGCCGCCCTGTGCACCGGGTGCCCACACCGCCGCGATCGAGACGCGGACCCGACCCGGGCTTCGGGCGACAAGATCGCGAATCCGGCCGGATCCGCGGGATCGCCTCGAGGTCGGCGGGGTTCCGAGCCGTCATCCAGGGCGCTGTCAGTCGCCGTGCACGCGCGCGTGCAGGTGCATGTCGTGCCAGCCGTCCGGGTGGAGCAGGGCGCTGCGCCTGGTGCCCTCCAGGGTGAAGCCGGTCTTGGTGGCGACGCGACAGGACGCCTCGTTGGCGACGGCGTGCATCAGCTCCAGGCGGTGGAAGCCGATCCCGTCGAGGGCCCAGTGGGCGAGGGCGGTCGTGGCACGGGCGGCGACCCCCCGGCCGCGGGCCGCCGCCGTCGTCCAGTAGGCGACCTCGGCGACTCCGTCGCCGAGCACGATGTCGCGGAGCGCCACCCGCCCCAGCAGCACGCCGCTCTGCGCGTCCACGACGGCCCACTGGGCCCCGCGCTCCGTATCCCAGACGGCCCGCCACTCCTCGATCCAGCCGGTGACCTCCTCCTCGGAGTCGGCGGCCCGGATGTGCCACTGGTGCATCAGCGGGTCCTGGAAGGCCGCGTGGACCGCGGGCGCGTCCGCGGCCCGCCACGGGCGCAGGACCAGGCCGTCGCCGGTGGGGAGCACGGGCTGCTCGGTGCGGGAGAGGGTTCCGGCGGGCAGGACGGGGCGCGTGAGGAAGGGCATGATCCGCATCCTGCCAACCGTGCCGGGGGCGTCCAACGGGTTTTCGCGTCACCGCACCTCGGCCGCCACCGCCACACCTGCGGAGCGTTCGCGGCGCACCCCCGGACCGCTTCCGCCGCCCCTTCGGACCGCTTCCGCCGCGCCGCCGCACCGCTTCCGCCGTACCCCCGACGACCGCCGCGCCCACAACCGCCGCCGCACGTGCGACCACCGCCACCGCAGCCGGCCAGAACCGCCGCCGTACCCCCAAGCACCGCCGCCGTACCCTGGACCCCGATGAGACGCCGTACCCCTCCCCCGCCCTCGCCCCTCCCGCAGCGTGACGGGGTCGATCCGGTGCGGGTGCGGTTGCCGGGCGAGGGGCACTGGGCGACCGTCCGGGAGCATCTGCTGGAGCGGTTCGGCGCGGCGCGGGCCGGGCTCGTCGAGGAGATGTTCGAGGCGGGCCGGATCGTGGCGGCCGACGGGCGGCCGGTGGCGGCGGACGCGGCGTACGCGCCGGGGATGTTCGTCTGGTTCCACCGGGAGGCGGCCGCCGAGGTGCCGGTGCCGTTCCCGCTGGAGATCGTGTACCGGGACGACCACATCGTGGTCGCCGACAAGCCGCACTTCCTCGCCACCACCCCACGCGGCAGCCACGTCACCGAGACCGCGCTGGCCCGGCTGCGGCGCGAGCTGGACCTGCCCGCGCTCGGCGCCGCCCACCGCCTCGACCGCCTCACCGCCGGACTGGTGCTGTTCACCGTGCGCCCCGAGGAGCGCGGCGCCTACCAGACCCTGTTCCGCGACCGCCGGGTGCGCAAGGTGTACGAGGCCGTCGCCCCGTACGATCCGGCGCTGACCCTGCCGGCGACCGTGCGCAGCCGGATCGTGAAGGACCGCGGCATCCTGACCGCCCGTGAGGTGCCGGGTGAGCCGAACGCGGTCAGTCGCGTCGAGCTGATCGCGCACCGGCCGGACGGGCTCGCCCGCTACCGGCTGACCCCGGAGACCGGCCAGACCCATCAACTGCGGGTGCACCTGACCGCGCTGGGCATCCCGATCCTCGGCGACCCCCTCTACCCCGAGGTGGCCGCCCCCGGCCCGGCCGGGGACTTCCGGCGCCCGCTGCAACTGCTGGCGCGGGAGCTGGAGTTCACCGATCCGGTCACGGGGACGGCCCATCGGCTGCGGAGCGGGCGGACGCTGGGCGCCTGGTCGTCGTACGACGACTGGAGCGGCGGTCAGTAGCCGCGCAACCAGGCCACGAGGCGGCGCCAGGCGTTCGGCCTGCGGGCCTCCTGCGGTGCCGGGGCGGCCTCGGGCCGGGGCGTGGTGGCCCGCCGGGGCTCGGAGGTGAGTGGCGCGGCCGCGGTGGAGCCGGGAGCGTACGGTGACGCGGCGGACGGTGCGGGAACGGTCGGGGCGGGCCGGGGCTCCACGGTGATCGCCATGGCCGGGCGCCGCGGCGGTACGCGGCCGTGGCTCGGCTTGGCGACGATGTCCTGCTGGGGCCTGGGCTGGAACCGGGCCGGCAGCGCCACCAGGTGCCGTGAGGCGATCGACGTCGTCCAGCGCAGGTCCTCCTCGTCGCAGTCGAGCTGGACGTCCGGCAGCCGCATCAGCAGCGCGTCGACGCCGACGTCGGCGATGGCGCGGCCGATGTCCTGGCCCGGGCACTCGTGCGGGCCGCCGCCGAAGGCGAGGTGGGAGCGGTTGCCCATCATGTTGGCGGACAGGTCGGGGCGCACGCGCGGATCGACGTTGGCCGGCGCGGGAGCGAAGAGGAGACCGTCGCCCTTGCGGATGCGCTGGCCGCCCAACTCCGTGTCCTGCTTGGCGAAGTAGCCGAGGACGGCACTGAACGGGGGCTCGTCCCACAGGGACTGCTCGACCGCCTGGGGCACCGTCATCTGCCCGCCGTTGAGCCGGGCGACGAAGTTCGGATCGGTGAGGACCATGCGCAGCACGTTGGACAGGAGGTTGACCGTGGCCTCGTAGGCGGCGAAGAGGAGGAGCCGCAGGTGTTCGCGGACCTCGTCGTCGGTCAGTCCCGCCGGGTGGGTGACGAGGTGGCTGGCGAAGTCCTCGTCGGGCTGGGCGCGACGGCGGGCCGTGAGCCGGCTGAGGGCCTCCATGACGTAGGAGTGGCTGGCGATGGCGGTCTCGGTGCCCTTGAGCGCGTCGCGGGCGGCGTGGACCATCCGGTCGTCGTACGCCTCGGGCATGCCGAGGATGTGGCACATGACGGCCATCGGGAGGTGCTCGGCGAACTGGCCGACCAGGTCGACCCGGCCCGTCTCGCAGAAGCGGTTGACCACGCGCTGGCTGGATCGGTAGATGTACCGGCGCAGGCTGCGGTCGTCGATGGTCGCCATGGCCGAGGTGACGGCGTCGCGCAGCCGCTTGTGTTCGTCGCCCTCGGCGTGGGAGCAGATCGGCTGCCAGGCGATGTGCGGCATCAGCGGGTGGTCGGGCTTGACCATGCCCTCCAGCAGCGGGGTCCAGATGCGGCTGTCCCGGGTGAAGTGAGAGGGGGTGCGCACCATGTGCAGGTTCTCGGCGTGACCGAGAACCACCCAGATCGGCACGTCGTCGTGGAGGAGCACGGGCGCCACGGGGCCGTGCTGTTCGCGGAGTTGCTCGTAAATCTCGTCCAGGTCCTCCGCGCCGGGACCGTAGAGCCGGTGCAGTCCGCCGGGGCCGCGGCCGTGCGCGGGGCAGCCGGGGGGCGGATCGAGGGCGAGGTCGCGCGATCCGGTCGTCGTGGGGTGTTCAGGCGTCACAGGGAGTCGCTCCGAAACGGTGGGGAATCGGTGTCAGGGTGTGCGGCGTCAGGTGAGGGTGCGGCTGAGTGCCAGGGCGTGCAGGAAGCGCATCAGGGTCATGAGCACGTCCCGGCTGGAGGCGCGGCGGCGCACGTCGCATTCGACGATCGGGACCTCGGGTGGCAGGTCGAGCGCGGAGCGCAGGTCGTCGAGGGGGTAACGGGGGCCGTCGGGGAAGGTGTTGACGGCGACCACGAAGGGCACGCCGCGCTCCTCCAGCCGCCCCATGACCTCGAAGCTGACCTCGAGGCGGCGCGTGTCGACCAGGACGACGGCGCCCAGCGCCCCTTCGAACAGGCCGTTCCACAGGAACCAGAAGCGCTCCTGGCCCGGCGTGCCGAACAGGTAGAGCACCATCTGGTCCGTGATGCGGATGCGGCCGAAGTCCATGGCCACGGTGGTGGCGGTCTTGGATTCGGAGCCGTAGTTGTCGTCGACGCCGATGCCGGCCTGCGTCATGGTCTCCTCGGTGGTCAGCGGTCTGATCTCGCTGACCGAGCCGACCATGGTCGTCTTGCCGACGCCGAAGCCGCCCACGATGACGATCTTGGCTGCCGCCGTGGTGGTGTGCGGCAGGTGATCCTCGGCCCGTGGGCCGGGAATCGTTTCAGAGCCTTTGAAGTCCATGCATCACCGCTTCGAGGAGGGAACGGTCGGGGACCTTTTGCCGGACGATCGGGGCACGCGCCTGTACGAGGTCGGCCGCCAGCATCTCGGTGAGCAGCACCGTCACCACGCTGAACGGCAGGCCGAGGTAGGCCGAGATCTCGGCCACCGACAGCGGGGCCTGGCACATCCGCAGCACCGCCGTCTGCTCCGGAGTCGCGGAGGTGGGCGGTTCGGCGCGTGCCACGACCAAGGTGACCAGGTCGAGGGGCGCGCGATCGCCGTCCGCGCCCGAGATGACGTACAGCCGCTCGAGATCCTTGCCCTTCTCCTCCTTCGGGAGGTGCGAAGGCGCGTCCGGCAGGGGGTCTCGCCGCTGGCGTTGCGGAGGCGTCATACGCTCTGCCCGTTGCGCCGGGGCGGGCTGGTCAGATGGGCGCCGATGCGCACGACGAGGTCGCGCATCATGCCGCTCATCCGTCCGGCCTCGCAGCGGACGTCGGCGAGCACGGCGAGGTAGGCGTTGGCGCCCGCGGACATCATGTAGAAGTAGCCGTCGTTCAGTTCGATGACGACCAGCTTCATCTCGCCGTCGCTGGAGTGGAACTCCTGCGCGACGGCGTTGGCCAGGCTCTGCAGGCCGGCGCAGGCGGCGGCGACGCGGTCCGCGGCGTCGGGGTCGCCGGCGTAGCGGGCGATGCGCAGGCCGTCGGACGACAGCACCACGATCATCTCGATGCCCGGAACTCCGTCGTAGAGCTCCTTGAGCAGCCAGTCGAAGTTGGCGCGCTGCTGGATCACGTGAGGTCCCCCTCGTCGTCGGCCTCGTTCTTGGCCTTGTCTTCGATCAGGTGCAGGTATGCGGTGGGATTGCGGAGGAAGTCGGTGGGGTGGACGTCCGGGGGCATGTCCTTCTTGAGGCCCTCCCAGAAGGCCTCGAAGTGCACTCCGGGCTCGGCGCCCTTCCTCTTCGGCGCGGGCTCCGGCCGGGCCTGGGCGAACGGGTCCGGCCGGCCCTCCCGTTCCGCGGCCTCGGCGGCGGCCTGCGCGGCGTACGCCTCGCGGTAGATCTGGCTGATCGGAACCGTCGCCTTGCTGCGGCGCTGGGGCAGACCCTTGTCGGTCCACTCGGTGATCTCCGGCACCTCGTCGTCGTCCAGGGAGACACCGGCCGGGATGGGCGGGTTGGTCGGGCGGCGCTTCTTGGGCGGGCGCTTGGGGCCCTCCCCAATGGTCGCCAGGTCGATCTGGGGTACGGCGGTGGCGCCGATGCCGTGCGCGAAGCCGGGGGCCGGTTCGGTGGTGAGCATCTCGCTCGGCACGACGAGCACCGCGCGGACACCGCCGTACGCCGAGGTGCGCAGCGAGACCTGCATGTTGTACGAGGTGCACAGGCGGCCGACGACCGCGAGGCCCAGGCGCGGGTTTCCGCCGAGGTCCTGGATGTCGACGCCCGCCTTGGCCGCCTCGAGCATGCCCTCGACCTTGGCGCGGGCCTCCTCGCTGAGGCTGACGCCGGCGTCCTCGATCTCGATCGCGATGCCGGTCTGCACCTCGACGGCGTTGACGTGCACCTTGCTCTGCGGGGGCGAGTAGCGGGTGGCGTTGTCGAGGAGTTCCGCGGCCGCGTGGATGAGCGGCTCGGCGGAGAGGCCGCGGATGTTGACCTTGGCGATGGAGTCGAGCTGGATGCGGCGGTACTCCAGGATGCGTGACATGGCGCCGCGCAGCACGCTGTACAGCGGGATCGGCGCGGGCCAGTTGCGGCCGGGGCGGCCACCGCCGAGGACGCCGATGGTGTCGGCGAGGCGGCCGATCAGCGCGTTGCCGTGGTCGATGCGCAGCAGGTCGTCGAAGACCTCGGGGTTGCGCCCGTGGTCCTCCTCCATCTCCCTCAGTTCCCTGGCCTGTTGGTGCACGATGGACTGCACGCGCCGGGCGACGCTGACGAAGGAGCGCTGGGCGGAGTCGCGCAGGGCTTCCTCGTGGTCGACGATGTCCAGGATCTTCTTGATCACCCGGTGGTGGCCGTCCCCGAGCTCGTTGAACTCGGGGTCGACCTCGGCGAAGTGGAGCATCACCTCTCTGGGGGAGTTGCCGGTGCGCAGCCACTCCACCGCCTGGGGCACGAAGTACTGGGCGACCCGGAGGTTCTGCTCCTCGTGGGCGGCCTCCCGCCGTTCCAGCCAGGCGATGCGCCGGTCCTTCTCCGCGCGCAGCTCTCCCAGTTGTCGGCCGCGGCGCACCGACACGACCCCGGCCGCGGCCACCAGGAGGGTGGCGACGGCTCCGCAGACGCCGACGGCGAGCCGGGCCGACGGCGCCACGAGGGCGGCGGCGGCTCCGGTCGCCGCGGCCATCAGTATCGCCGGCAGCACCAGCAAGCGCGCGTAGGCCAGTTCACGGCGTCCGGGTGGGGACTGAACACTCACCATGTGGGCACCCTCTGTAGGGACGTGTCGGCATCTTCGGAATATTGGGGAACAAGCGCACGAATTCGCCTCAACTCGGTGCGCCGCGGGCGAGCTTAGTCCGACCGGATCATCGCCGTGTCATATTCAGCAACCGCCTGAAACCGGGCGGGTACCTGCAGTAGCCTCTGCTCTTTTGCACGCTGTGATTCCGTTCGAACACACGGCGTGACGGCGAACGGGTATACGAAAAAGGCTCACCCGGGAGGGTGAGCCAAGGGGGTACGGGCGTAACCAGGGAGGGTGAGGCGCCTCAGGCGCGCGGCGTCACATCGACGCCGACGGGACGTGCGGCGGGGGCGCGGAGCACCGCGTGCACGACCACACGCGACCCCGCGCCCGCCGGACCGACCGTCACCCCACGGACGAGTAGGCGACGACTCCCCGCAGCAGTTGGTCGACCGCCTTCCGGGCGGCCTTCGCCACCGTCGACCCCTCGCCGGAGGGAGCCGCCGCCGAGATCTGCCCCAGCACGTCGATGACCTGCTTGCACCAGCGCACGAAGTCCCCGGCCGGCATCTCCGCCTCCCGCAGCACCTCGTCGAGGCCCTTCCCGGAAGCCCACATGTACGCGGCCCAGGCGAACCCCAGGTCGGGCTCCCGCTGCCCGACCCCCTCGGTCTGGTTGATCCGGAACTCCTCCTCCAGTGCGTCGAGCCGGCCCCAGATCCGCTCCATCTCCGAGAGCGCGGCCTTCGCCTTGCCGGAGGGCAGCTTCGGCGCGATCGCGTCGTCGCCGGCCCGCGCCTCGTACACCAACGCCGAGGCGCAGGCCGCGAGTTCGGCCGGGGCGAGGCCCTCCCAGACCTTGGCCCGCAGGCATTCGCTCGCCAGGAGGTCCAGCTCGCCGTACAACCGGGCCAGCCGCCTGCCGTGTTCGGTGACCTCGTCGGCGCGCAGGTAGTCCAGTTCGGTCAGCAGCGCCACGATGCGGTCGAAGGTGCGGGCGATGGTGTTGGTCCGGCCCTCGATACGCCGCTCCAGCTGCGAGGTGTCGCGCAGCAGCCGGTGGTAGCGCTCGGCCCAGCGGGCGTGGTCCTCGCGCTCCGAGCAGCCGTGGCAGGGATGCGCGCGCAGCGCGGTGCGCAGACGGGCGATCTCCCGGTCGTCGGCGGCCTGGGAGCGCCTCTTGCGGGCCCGCTCGGGCGCGATGTGCCCGGCCTTGCTGCGCAGCGCGGAGGCGAGGTCCCGGCGGGACTGCGGCGAGCGCGGGTTGAACGTCTTCGGGATCCGCATCCGCTCCAGCGCCTCCACCGGCACCGGGAAGTCGATGGAGGCCAGCCGCTTGACCTGGCGCTCGGCGGTCAGCACGAGCGGGCGCGGCCCGTCGTGGTGGTCGAAGCCGCGGTGACCGTTGGCCCGCCCGGCGGGCAGGCCGGGGTCGAGCACCAGCGCCAGCCCGGCGTACTTGCCGGTCGGCACGTGGATGACGTCGCCCGGCTTCAGCTTCTCCAGCGCCACGGCGGCCTCGGCACGCCGCTGGGCGGCGCCCTGCTTGGCCAGCTCGGTCTCGCGGTCCTTGAGCTCCCGACGCAGCCGCGCGTACTCCTCGAAGTCGCCGAGGTGGCAGGTCATCGAGGCCTTGTAGCCCTGGAGCCCCTCCTCGTTGCGCTGCACCTGCCGGGAGATGCCGACCACCGAGCGGTCCGCCTGGAACTGAGCGAACGACGTCTCCAGCAGCTCCCGCGAGCGGTGCCGCCCGAACTGCTCCACCAGGTTGACCGCCATGTTGTACGACGGCTTGAAGCTGGAGCGCAGCGGATACGTGCGGGTGCCGGCGAGACCGGCGACCTGGTCGGGGTTCATGCCGCGCTGCCAGAGCACGACGGCGTGGCCCTCCACGTCGATGCCGCGCCGGCCCGCGCGTCCGGTGAGCTGGGTGTACTCGCCGGGGGTGACGTCGGCGTGCTGTTCGCCGTTCCACTTGACGAGCTTCTCCAGCACGACCGAGCGGGCGGGCATGTTGATGCCCAGCGCGAGGGTCTCGGTCGCGAAGACGGCCTTGACCAGACCGCGCACGAACAGCTCCTCGACGACCTCCTTGAAGGTCGGCAGCATGCCCGCGTGGTGGGCGGCGATACCGCGCTCGAGGCCTTCCAGCCACTCGTAGTAGCCGAGGACGTGCAGGTCCTCGTGGGGGATGGAGGCGGTGCGCTCCTCGACCAGGGCGCGCACCTGTTCGCGCGCCTCCTCGTCGTTGAGCCGCAGCCCCGCGTACAGGCACTGCTGGACGGCGGCCTCGCAGGCGGCGCGGCTGAAGATGAAGGTGATGGCGGGCAACAGGCCCTCGGCGTCCAGGCGTTCGATCACCTCGGGCCGGCCCGGCGTCCACACCCGCGAGCGCTGGCGGCGCTCGCGCTCACGGTCGGCCTCCCGCATCCGCCCGCGCCGGCGGTCCTGGTACGACGGTCTGCTCGCCTCCATGCGGGCGAGGCGCGCGAGGTCGGGGTTGACGGCCCTGCGGTGGCCCTCGCCCTCCTCGAACAGGTCGTACATCCGCCGCCCGGCGAGCACGTGCTGGAACAGCGGCACGGGCCGGTGCTCGGAGACGATCACCTCGGTGTCCCCGCGGACGGTGTCCAGCCAGTCGCCGAACTCCTCGGCGTTGGACACGGTCGCGGAGAGCGAGACCAGCGTGACCGACTCGGGAAGGTGGATGATCACTTCCTCCCACACGGCACCGCGGAAGCGGTCGGAGAGGTAGTGGACCTCGTCCATCACCACGTAACCGAGGCCGAGGAGGGTCTGCGAACCGGCGTACAGCATGTTGCGCAGGACCTCGGTGGTCATCACGACCACCGGGGCGTCGGAGTTCACGCTGTTGTCGCCGGTCAGCAGGCCGACCTTCGCGGTGCCGTAGCGACGGCACAGGTCGGAGTACTTCTGGTTCGACAGCGCCTTGATGGGTGTCGTGTAGAAGCACTTCTTGCCCTGCTGGAGGGCGAGGTGGACGGCGAACTCGCCCACGATCGTCTTGCCCGAGCCGGTGGGGGCGGCCACCAGGACGCCCTTGCCCGCCTCGAGTGCCTGACAGGCCTCGATCTGGAAGGGGTCGAGACCGAAGTCGTACATCTCGCGGAAGGACGCGAGCGCGGTGGCCTGCTCGGCAGCGCGCCTGCGCGCAGCCGCGTAACGCTCGGCCGGTGAGAGATCCTCTGTCATCGTACTTTCGAGCGTACCGGGCACCACTGACAACAGGACGATCAATATCCTGATCCGCCGCCCGCAAACCTGTGACGGCCCAGTTCAGGGCGTCAGGGGCCTACGATCCGTACCGCCCCGGGCACACAGCGCGCGCTCAGCGGGAGCGGGCCCAGCGGTTCTCCGTCCGCGTAGCCGGTGACGCCCGGCGCCGCCATCTCGACCCTGGCCGCCCGGTACACGGTGACCTCGGGGTGCTCGACGTGCGTCCCCCGGTAGACCCGCGGGAACACCCGCAGCAGCGTCGCCCGCCCGCACCCACCGACCACCGTGACGTCGAACAGCCCGTCGGTGAGGTCGGCCCCCGGGCAGATCCGCATGCCGCCGCCGTAGGAGGACCCGTTGCCGACGGCGACGAGGGTCGCCTCGACCTCCCGGACAGCCCCGCCCCCGAGCGTGATCCGGTACGGGAACGGCCGGAAGGCGGCCAGCTCGGCGAGCATCGCCAGGTCGTACCTGGCGCGTCCGGCGGGCCATCGCATGCGGTTGCCCCGGTCGTTGACGCGGGAGTCGAAGCCGGAGGCAAGGACGGTGCCGAACCAGCGGTCGCCGACCCGTCCGAGGTCGACGTCGCGGATCCGGCCGCCCCGGAGGGAGTCGGCGACGAGGCGGCCCGCGGCGGCCGGGTCACGCACGGGCAGGCCGAGCGCGCGGGCGAAGTCGTTGCCGGTGCCGACGGGGACCAGCCCGAGCGGGGTACGGGTGCCGGCCACGGCCTGGAGCGCGAGGTGGACCAGTCCGTCACCGCCGACGGCGACCAGGGCACCGGTGCCGTCCGCGACGGCCGCACGCGCGCGTGCCAGGGCGTCCCCGGCGTTCTTCCCGAAAACCGTGCGCACCGAGTAGCGGCCGCCCGCAACGCGGAAGCGGCCGGCAGCGCCGCGCGGGCGCCCCGGCCGCGGCCCGCGGTGGGGTTGACGAAGAGGGTGATCTCGCCGGTCACAGGGGTGACCCTACGAGTTCCGCCTCGGTCCTCAGGTCACGTCGTCATAACCGTTGACCCGCTCCGTGGTCGCCTGCTCCGGCAGCGCTCGGCTCGCGGTCACGGTCTCGACCTCGCCGATGTCCTCAGGGGTGAGGTCCAGCTCGGAGGCCTCGTCGTCGGCGGGCCCGAGGGCGTCGCGGCGGCGCCTGCGGCGGTCGTTGAGCAGCGAGAAGGCGACGGCGCCGAAGTACAGGACCCAGATCGGTCCGGCGAGCGCCAGCATCGAGATGGGGTCGGTGCTGGGTGTGGCGATGGCGGCGAACACCGTGATGCCGATGATCATGGCGCGCCACCAGCCGAGCATGCGCTTGCCGGTGATGGACCCGGTGAGGTTGAGCATGATCAGCAGCAGCGGCAGCTCGAAGGAGAGACCGAAGACCACGACCATGCGCGTGACCAGCTGCAGCAGGTCGTCCAGCGGCAGGAAGTTGTCGACGCCGGTCGGGGTGAACTCGATCAGCACCTTCGCGGTGGTCGGCAGCACCCGGTAGGCGAAGTAGCCGCCGCCGAGGAACAGCGGGACGCCGGTGCCGACGAAGGCGTAGGCGTACTTGCGCTCGTGCTTGTGCAGGCCCGGGGCGACGAAGGCCCAGAGCTGGTAGAGCCAGACCGGCGAGGCGAAGACGACACCGGCCATGAGGGAGACCTGCAGGGCCAGGGTGAAGGGGGCGAGCAGACCGTTGATGGTGATCCGCGCGCACTGCTTGCTGGTCTCGCCGGACGTCCTCAGCTCGTTCTGGATCTGCTCGAAGGTCTTCCCGCAGCCGACCGAATCGAGGATCGGCTTGGTGAGGAAGTTGATGATGTCGTTGTAGAAGAAGGCGGCGACGACCGTCACGAGGACGATGGCGAGCAACGCCTTCGCGAGCCGGTTGCGAAGCTCACGGAGGTGTTCCGCGAGGGGCATCCGCCCCTCGGGGTCCTTCTCCTTCTTGCGGGCAGGCTTGAGCAACCCACGTTCCCATCTCGTGCGGCGGGCCGGAGGTCACCGGCCCTGCGTCAGCGCTTGGTCGTGTCCGTCGGCTCGCTGACCGGGCGGGAGCTGGTCACGTCGCCGGGGGCGGCCTGGATGGTGCGCTGAGCCGGGGGCTGCTCGCCGTTGTTCGGCGGGCCGGCCGGGGTGGCCGAGTTGCTGCCCTCGTCCTTCATCGCCTTGGCCTCGCTCTTGAGGATGCGCGCGGACTTGCCGAGCGAGCGGGCCATGTCCGGAAGCTTCTTCGCGCCGAACAGCAGGATGATGACGACGAGGATGAGAATGATCTCGGGGGCGCCGAGCCTTCCGAACATAAGTCTTTACCTTCTCACCGAGGCGGCTGGGTGGGTGCTGTCCGACCGGTCGGACATGTGTCCGAACGATCGTGTTGGCAGCGATCGTAACGCTCAGGGGTAAACGAGAGGCAATCCCCGTGCGTACTCCCGGTCCGCGGTCCGGGCCTCGTTCTCCGGGCCGCGACCAGCAGCGTACCTTTCCGAACCACCGTGGCGGGAGGGCGAAGTGGCCCAAACCGCATTCGGCGCAGGACTCACAGGCGTGCCACAGCAGTACTCACAGGCTGTCCACAGCGCGGGCCGCGCTCAGCGTGGCCCGCTCCAGGTCCTCGGCCGCCCTATTGATGCGGTGTGTGGCGTCGGCGACCTGCCGGCCCAGGCGCTGCGCCTCCAGGAAGACCCGGACGGCGAACACAGCGAGGACGGCGAGACCCAGGAAACCCACGGCTACCGCGAACATCGGCCAGAACATGACGCCGAGCCTAGACCCTCCCGGCCGCCGCTAGAGCGTCGAGTGCAGCCGCAGGGTCCTGACCCCGCCGCCGGTCAGCAGCTCGACGATCCGCTCACCGGCCGGCTTGCGCACGGCCGCGCCGCAGTCGGGGCAGGTGAAGGAGTAGAAGGTGGTACGGCTGGACGCGCCGACGGCCAGGAGCAACGCGCTCGCGGCGAGCTCGAAACGGCCCCGGCAGTCCGGGCAGCCGGCCCTGAACACCACGGGTGCCACGCTCCGCATCCCCGCGAACGCGGTGGCCACCGAGATGCCCCGCACACCGGACGCCGCCGACTCGCTCACAGCCCCTGCTCCCGCCCGTCGAACCGTCCGCCGTCCGGTCCACCCGCCGGCCCCGGCCCGTGCGCACCGACGCCCTCGCCGACGCGTTCGTGCCCCGGTCCGCCGAGCCGCCCGTCGGCCGGGCCGAGGTCCAGCCCGCCCACGGGGACGCCGGCCGGCTCCCCGTGCGCCGGGGCGAGCCCGCCGGGAGCACCGGGGGCCTGTCCGCGAGCCACTCCGGCGACCGGTCCTCCGGCCTGCCCGCGCGTCGGCTCGCCGGACGCCGGGGCGGGACCGTCGGCCGGGCCGCCGGGAACCCCCTCGCCGTGCCCGCGAACCGGCCCGCCGGCCGCCTCTCCGGGAAGCTGGGCCCCTCCCCCGGCCGGGCCGTCGGAGACGCCCCGGCCCGCGGGCAGGGATTCCGCGTCTTCCCGAGCCTCCTCCGCCTCGACCCCGTCGTAGGCCGCGAGTGCGTCGCGGGCCGCCTTGCGGGCGCTCTCGGCGAGGTCGGGGGGCGAGACGATACGGCCGTCGCGGCCGAGGCGCAGGGCCAGGCGGCGCAGCGAGGCCGGGTCGGGCGTGCGCAGGGTGATGCGCAGGCCGCCGTCGGGGAGTTCCTCGGCGCTGTCGTGGGGGTAGTACTCGGCGACCCAGCGGCCGCCCGGACCGACCTCGACGACGACCTCGGGGTCCTCCGCGGCGGGCTGGACCAGCCCTTCCGACAGGTCCCGCAGTTCGATCTCGGGCGGTGCGGAGGGTTCGTCGAGGATCCTGATCTCGGCGACCCGGTCCAGGCGGAAGGTGCGGCGCGCCTCGGAGCGGCGGCACCAGGCCTCCACGTACGTGTGCCCGACGCTGACCAGGCGGATGGGGTCGATCTCACGCTCGGTGACCTCGTCCCGGGCGGGCGAGTAGTACCGGATCCACAGCCGGCGCCGCTCGGAGATCGCCCGGTCGACGTCGGCGAAGACACCGCCCTCGGACTCGAAGGTGACCGAGAGACGGGAGCTGGCGCCCGCTGCCTCACCGGCCGCTGCCTCCACCTTGGCGGTGGCGCGCAGGAGCGCCTGGCGGTCGCCCTCGCGCAGGCCGGGCAGCGTCGCCACGGCCCGCGCGGCGACCAGCAGTGCGGTCGCCTCGTCGGCGGCCAGCCGCAGCGGCTCCGCGGCGTCTGCGCCGAGGGCGGCCGGGTTGTGCCACCAGATGCGCTCGCCGTCGGTGTCGATGTCCAGCAGATCGCCGCCGCGGAAGCTGGTGCCGCACATGGGCAGCACGTCGAGGTCGGAGACGAGCTCGTCCTCGGTGATGCCGAAGGCGCGCGCCACGTCCTCGATCCGCGCCCCGGGCCGCTCCCGCAGATAGGTCACCAGGGAGAGCATCCGACGGGTCTGGTCGATGGCGTTCGCGGGCCTGACCGGTTTGCCTGCCACAGTTCTCTTCCGCTCCCCCTCAGCCCTTGGCCACGGCGCGCAGCCGGTCCACGACGTCGGCCCGCAGCTCGGCGGGCTCCAGAACCACCACGTCCGGCCCGAACTCCACCAGCCAGGCGTCCAGCCCGTGCCCGTACGGAATCTCCAACTCGTCCCAGCCGTCACCGAGTTCCCGCACCGCGGTCGCCTTCGCCCGCAGGGGGTACCCGGCGCCCGTGCGCAGCCGGATCAGCGCGCTGCGGTCGGCGGTCTCCCCCGCCCAGCCGGCCACGGTCTCACGGACGGTGACGACGTCGGGGACCGGAGCGGTGAAGCGGCCGCCGCGCGAGCGGACCTTGCCGGTGATCCTGGACAGCCGGAAGACGCGCTCGGCGCCCCGGTCGCGGTCCCAGCCCGCGAGGTACCAGTGGCCGCGCCAGCACTCCAGCGCCCACGGCTCGACGTGCCGCGGCTCGGGACGGGCGGCGGTGGCCTTGCGGTAGTCGAAGACGACGGGGCGGCGGTCGCGGCAGGCCAGCATCAGCGGCTCGAAGGCGGCCTCGTGCACCGGAATGCGCGGCTCGAGGGCACCGTGCGCCTCGTACGGATCGACGTCCTCCGGCAGCCCGGCCGCGCGCAGCTTCTGCAGGGCGCCGCTGGCCGCTCCGGCCAGCCGGGCCTGCTGCCACACCTTGGCGGCCAGCCCCAGCGCGGCGGCCTCCTCGGCGTCGAGGGTGATGGGCGGGAGACGGTTGCTGTCGCGGCGGGCGAGATAGCCGACCTCGCCGTCGAGGCTCTCCACGGTCTCGATGACCAGGCCGAGCTCGCGCAGGTCGTCCTTGTCCCGCTCGAACATGCGGTTGAAGGAGTCGTCTGACCCGGGCGCGCTCCTGCCCGGCCCGAAGGCCTCGACGTAGGCCTCGATGGAGTCGCGCAGCTCGCGCTTGCTGAGCGGCCGCCGCGTCCCGAGCAGACACAGCGCCAGGTTCATCAGCCGCTCTGCCTTGGCAATGGCCATCGACGCCCTTCGCCTTCCTCATGGTGCTTCCGACGGTTGACCGTACCGCTCCGCGGCGTCCGGGCAAAAGCCGAGGGCCCATGCCCGGACAGGCATGGACCCCAGGTGGTCGAGACCGGTCGCCGGCCGATCAGCCAGGACGAGCCTACGACGGCCGACCGACCGCGACGGTGGGTACGGCGGTCAGACCCCGAGCAGGTCCACGACGAAGATCAGCGTCTCGCCGGGCTTGATCGCCGGGGTGGGGCTCTGGTTGCCGTAGGCGAGGTGGGCGGGGATGGTCAGCTGGCGGCGGCCGCCGACCTTCATGCCCTGGACGCCCTGGTCCCAGCCCTTGATGACGCGGCCGGCACCGAGCGGGAAGCGGAACGGGGTGCCACGGTTCCAGCTCGCGTCGAACTCCTCACCGGTGCTGAAGGCGACGCCCACGTAGTGCACGGTGACGGTCTGACCCGCCTGCGCCACCTCGCCGTCGCCCTCCCAGATGTCCTTGATCTCGAGGTCCGCCGGGGGCTCGCCGCCGGGGAAGTCGATCTCGGGCTTCTCCATGCTCACTGCAGTGACTCCTAGATGGTGCGTACGTCATGCGCGATGACTGATGGGCAACCTGACCAGTCTTACATCACGGCCAGGATGTCGACGGCGAAGACCAGCGTGGAGTTCTTCGGGATGCCCTGCTGCTCCTGGTCACCGAGGGCCTGGTCGGGCGGCAGCACGAGCAGCACGCGGCTGCCGACCTTCTTGCCCACGAGACCGTCCTTCAGACCCTTGATCGTCAACTGGTCCAGCGGAAACGTCGCCGTCTTGCCCGTGTCGTACGTGCTGTCGAACTTCTTGCCACCGTCCCAGAGCAGCGCGACATAGTTCACGACCGCATTGTCGGTGGCCTTCACGACGGCGCCGTCGCTCTCCAGGATGTAGTCGGAGACCAGCTTCTTCGGCGGGTCGGTGTCCTTCGGCACCGTCACCGTGGGCGCCTTGCCGTCCGTGTTCGTACCGACCTTCGGCAGATCGACGTTGTCCTGGGCGACCTCCGTGCCCTTCGCCGAGGCCGGGATGGACGTGCCCTTCACGATGTCCACGACGAACACCAGCGTCGCGTTCCCCTTGATGTCGCCCTGGCCCTGCGGGCCGTACCCCTTGTCCGGCGGGATGACCAGTTCGACCCGGCTGCCGACCTTCTGCCCCTGCAGCCCCTCGTCCCAGCCCTTGATGACGCTGCCCGCGCCCAGGGTGAGCGCGAACGGCTGGCCGCGGTCGAAACTGTTGTCGAACGGCTCCGATTCGTCGTACTCCTGGCCAAGGTAGTTGACCTCGGCGGCGTCGCCCTTCTTGAGCTTCGCGCCGTCCCCCTCCTTGATGACCTCGACCTTCAGCTCCTTCGGCGGGTCGCCCTCCCCCTTGGCCAGCGTCGGCTTCTGCCCGAACTCGGCCCCCTTGGTGATCGCGGGCACTCCGTTCCCGGTGGAGCCGGAGTCGGAGCCCTTGTCGTCGTCGCTGCCGCAGGCCGCCGCGGAGAGCAGCAGCAGCGGCACAAAAAGGCCGGCAATTCGGCGCACGTGTTCCTCAGATCTCAGACGGCACTGTGGTCGCCCGCCACTCTAGGGCGTGCGACGGGCCCCGTACGAGAACGTACGGGGCCCGTGGACCGTTTCCTCGATCCTCGCGTCACATTCCGGCGATCAGCTTCTCCACCCGGTCGTCCACCGAACGGAACGGGTCCTTGCACAGCACGGTGCGCTGCGCCTGGTCGTTCAGCTTGAGGTGCACCCAGTCGACGGTGAAGTCCCGGCGCTGCTCCTGGGCCCGGCGGATGAAGTCGCCGCGCAGACGGGCCCGAGTGGTCTGCGGCGGGACCGACTTGCCTTCGAAGATCTTCAAGTCGTTGCAGATGCGCGCTGCTTGACCCTTCTTCTCCAGCAGGTAGTACAGGCCACGACGACGGTGGATGTCGTGGTAGGCGAGGTCTATCTGCGCCACGCGCGGGTGCGACATCGTCATGTTGTGCTTGGCCCGGTACCGCTCGATGAGCTTGTACTTCATCACCCAGTCGATCTCGGTGCCGATGCGGTCCAGGTCCTCGGACTCGATCGCGTCCAGGGTGCGGCCCCACAGCTCCAGCACCTGCTCCACCGTACCGGTGCGGATACCGCGGCGCTCGCAGAAGTCGACGGCCTTCTCGTAGTACTCGCGCTGCACCTCCAGCGCGGAGGCCTCACGGCCGCTGGCCAGGCGCACCTTGCGCCGGCCGGTGATGTCGTGGCTGACCTCGCGGATCGCCCGGATCGGGTTCTCCAGGGTGAGGTCGCGCATCACGGTGCCCGCCTCGATCATGCGCAGCACCAGGTCGGTGGCGCCCACCTTGAGCAGCATCGTCGTCTCGGACATGTTCGAGTCGCCCACGATGACGTGCAGCCGGCGGTAACGCTCGGCGTCCGCGTGCGGTTCGTCGCGGGTGTTGATGATGGGCCGCGAGCGGGTCGTGGCCGAGGAGACGCCCTCCCAGATGTGCTCCGCCCGCTGGCTCACGCAGTACACGGCGCCACGGGGCGTCTGCAGCACCTTGCCCGCGCCGCACAGGAGCTGCCGGGTCACCAGGAACGGGATGAGGATGTCCGCGAGCCGGGAGAACTCCCCGTGCCGGGCCACCAGGTAGTTCTCGTGGCAACCGTAGGAGTTGCCCGCCGAGTCGGTGTTGTTCTTGAAGAGGTAGACGTCGCCCGCGATTCCCTCCTCGTGCAGGCGTCGTTCCGCGTCCACCAGGAGTCCTTCGAGAATGCGCTCGCCGGCCTTGTCGTGGGTGACCAGTTCGATCACGTTGTCACATTCGGGTGTCGCGTATTCCGGATGCGATCCCACGTCGAGATAGAGGCGGGCGCCGTTCCGCAGAAAGACATTGCTGCTTCGGCCCCATGACACGACACGGCGGAAGAGGTACCGCGCCACCTCGTCAGGCGACAGGCGGCGCTGTCCCCTGAACGTGCACGTGACGCCGTACTCGTTCTCCAGCCCGAAAATGCGGCGGTCCATGAGTGAACATTACGCCCGATCCCCCGAACTGAAACGGGGTTCGGCGGCACGGTTTGGATCATTTTCCGATGAAGCCGCAACAACCGCACTCCCGGCGGGAGCTGCGAGTACCCGTCCGGTAACCAGCAGAACCAGCAGTGACACGGCGCCCGCGGCACCCGGCACGGCGAAGCCCCACACCGCGCCACCCGCCTCGACGACCGGACCCGCCACGCCCGTTCCGAGCGAGTGACCGACCGTGAACGTCGTCACCAGCCAGGAGAACGCCTCCGTGACCGTGCCGCGCGGCGCGTGCCGGTCGACGATGACGAAGGCGCAGGCGATGGCCGGCGCCAGGAACACGCCGGCGAGCACCGTGAGCGCCACCATGGCGACGGCGCCCGGCATCAGCATCAGCGGCAGGTAACACACCGCCAGCGCGGCCACCAGGACACGCAGTCGCCGCTCCGGAACACCCGGCCACGGCCGCGCCCCGTAGACCACACCGCCGAGGAGCGCGCCCAGGCCCAGCGCCGCCATCAGCCAGCCGTACACCACGTCACCGCCGTGGTCGTCCGCGTAGGGCACGGAGGCGACCGTGATGGAACCGAGAGCGATGCCGACGAACAGGAACGCGGCGAGCAGCGCCAGCAGACCGGGCGAGCGCAGGGCGCCGAGCCAGTGCGCCTCGCGCGGGGCGGACCGCCACGCGCGCGAGGGCGGCGAGACGACCACCGTCAGCGCCCCGACCACCCCGACGGCGTTCAGCACCAGCAGCGCGGCCTGCGCCGACCACAGCGACACGCACAGGGTCACCAGCAGCGGACCGACGGTGAACATCACCTCCTGCGCCACGGCGTCCATCGCGTACGCCGTGTGCACCTGGTCCTCACGGCGCAGCACCGAGGGCCACAGCGCGCGCAGGCCGCCCTCCAGGGGCGGCGTGAACAGCCCGGCGGCCGCCACTGCGGCGTACGCCACCGGCAGCGGGTCCGTGCCCGAGAGGGCGAAGACCGCCATCGCGGCGGCCGAGGCGAGCGCCGCCTGCAACTGGACCCTCGGCTGCCCGTGCAGATCCACGAGCCGGCCCAGGACGGGCTGGCCGGCGGCGTTGGCGACGCCGTACACGGCCGCCAGCGCGCCCGCGAGGCTGTAGGTGCCGCCCTCGGCGCGCACGAACAGCACGATCGCGATGGCTGCCGTGGCGTTGGGCAACCGGCCCACGAGCGTGCCCGCCAGCAGCCGGGCCGCGTGCTTCGCCCTGAGGATCTCCAGGTATCCCGCGGCCAATGTCCCGCCTCCGTCGGCTCACCCGGGGTGGCGCACCACCCTCAGGTTTTACGTATAACGTCTCCGGTCATACGTACCATGTGCGCTGTCCATGAGTCCAGCGCAGACGTCAGACGAAAGAGCAGGCCCCCGGTGCCACGAGGAAGCACGCGCCCGACCAGCCGTGACGTCGCCCAGGCCGCGGGAGTCTCCCAGGCCGCGGTCTCCCTCGTCCTCGGCGACAAGTGGCGCGGCCGCGTCTCCGAGACCACCGCCGAACGCGTACGGGAGGCCGCACGCGACCTGGGCTACCGGCCCAACCTCGCCGCCCGCCACCTGCGCCTCGGCCGCACCCGCACCGTCCTCCTCGTCGTCCCCGCCCTGACCACCGAGTTCTTCGCCGGCGTCTACACCGGCGCGGCCCGCGTCGCCGCCGACCACGGCTTCGGCGTCGTGCTCTACCCCTCCCCCGAGGGCGTCGGCCCCGCCCGCGACCCCTTCGCCTCCGCCCAGGCCGCCCTGGACGGCGTCATCGCCTCCTCCATGGCCGCCGACGCCCTCACCGCCATCCGCGGCGACCAGCTGCCCCTCGTCATGCTCGACAGCGACCCCCGCGGAAGCCTCGGCGCGGCCACCGTCAACCTCGACATCGCCGACGGCGCCCGCCAGATCGCCGACCACCTCCTCGGCCTCGGCCACCGGCACTACCTGCACCTGGCGGCCGACGTGCCGTCCTGGACGTTCGAGGTGCGCGCACACGAACTGGCCGCACGGATCCGCGCGGTACCGGGGACCTCCCTCAGGACGGCACACACCCCCATGTCGATCGAGGGAGCCCTCGCCGCCGCCGAGAGCGCCCTCGCCGCACCGCCGCGTCCCACCGCGGTCGTCTGCGACGACGACAAGCTCGCCGCCGGCGTCTACAAGGCCGCACGGCGCCTCGGGCTGCGCGTCCCGGACGACCTCTCCGTGACCGGCGTCGACGACATCGCCCTCGCCGCAGCCCTCGACCCCGAGCTGACCACCGTGCGACTCGACGCCGAGCTCTTCGGAGAACGCGGCATGCAGGCCCTCCTGGCCGTCCTGGAGGGACGCGCACCCGACGACGGGGACATCCCGGTCGAGCTCCTCGTCCGGGGCTCCACAGCGGCTCCTGGCGGTTCATGAGCGGCGTGCGCCCGCGGTGAAGGCCGCGCCCGGTGGAACGGCGCGCGGCCGGTGAACGCCGGGCCCGGTGAAACGCGGGCGGCCGGTGAACGCCGGGCCCGGTGAAACGCGGGCGGCCGGTGAACGCCGGGCCCGGTGAAACGGCGGGCGGCCGGTGAACGCCGGGCCCGGTGAAACGGCGGGCGGCCGGTGAACGCCGGGCCCGGTGAAACGCGGGCGGCCGGTGAACGCCGGACTGCCCGATGAACGCCGTGTGCCCCCGGCCGCCGTCACCGGCCGGGGGCACACGCACGCGCGAGGGCTACTCCTCGTCGGAGCTCTCGGCCTCCGTGGCCGCACCGCCCGCCTCCAGCAGCCGCGCAAGCTGCCGGCCCACGATCCGCTTGAACTTCCGCGACTGCGGCCGCGTACGGTCCAGCACCGCCACCTCAAGCCTCTCGGCGGGGATCTCCCGCTGCGTGCCGTTGGTGTCACGGGACAGCGCCTGCACGGCCAGCTTGAGCGCCTCGGCGAGGCTCATGCCGTCCTGGTGACGCTGGTCGAGGTAGCTGCTGATCTGCTCGGCGTTCCCACCGACCGCGACCGAGCCGTGCTCGTCCACGATCGACCCGTCGTGCGGCAGCCGGTAGATCTGGTCGCCGTCCGGCGTCTCCCCGACCTCGGCCACCACCAGCTCCACCTCGTACGGCTTCTCGCCGGCCGAGGAGAAGATCGTGCCCAGCGTCTGGGCGTAGACGTTGGCCAGACCGCGAGCGGTCACGTCGTCCCGGTCGTAGGTGTAACCGCGCAGGTCCGCGTAGCGCACACCACCGATCCGCAGGTTCTCGTACTCGTTGTACTTGCCGGCGGCCGCGAAGCCGATCCGGTCGTAGATCTCGCTGAACTTGTGCAGCGCGCGGGACGGGTTCTCGCCGACGAAGACGATGCCGTCGGCGTACTGCAGCACGACCAGACTGCGGCCACGGGCGATGCCCTTGCGCGCGTACTCCGCGCGGTCGGCCATCGCCTGCTGGGGTGAGACATAGAACGGCGTCGACACCGGTTATCCGTCCCTTTCTGTGGAAGTCACTCGATCACCATGCCCGAAGGAGCGGCCCGCTACAGCAGCGCGGCCCGCGGGCCGTCCGGCTGCTCCAGACGGCGCGCCAGCACCGAACGGGCGATCTCGGACGACTCGTCCTCGGTGAGCCGACGGAAGCCGTCCTCGGTGATCACGGTGACGATCGGGTAGATCCGGCGGGCGACATCGGGACCACCGGTCGCCGAGTCGTCGTCTGCCGCGTCGTACAGGGCCTGCACCACCAGTGTCGTCGCCTGGTCCTCGGTCAGGTCCTCACGGAAGAGCTTCTTCATCGCTCCGCGCGCGAAGATCGAGCCGGAACCCGTCGCCGCGTAGTTCTGCTCCTCGGAACGGCCACCGGTGACGTCGTAGGAGAAGATCCGCCCCTTGCCCCGGTCCACGTCGAACCCGGCGAAGAGCGGCACCACGGCCAGGCCCTGCATGGCCATGCCCAGGTTGGAACGGATCATGGTCGACAGCCGGTTCGCCTTGCCCTCCAGCGACAGCTGGGCGCCCTCGACCTTCTCGAAGTGCTCCAGCTCCAGCTGGAAGAGCTTGACCATCTCCACGGCCAGACCGGCGGTGCCGGCGATGCCGACGGCCGAGTACTCGTCCGCCGGGAACACCTTCTCGATGTCCCGCTGCGCGATGACGTTGCCCATCGTGGCCCGCCGGTCACCGGCGAGGACCACACCGCCGGGGAAGGTCACGGCCACGATCGTGGTGCCGTGCGGCGCCTCGATCACACCCTGGGTGGGCGGCAGTTGCCGGTTGCCGGGCAGCAGCTCCGGCTGGTGTTCCGACAGGAAGTCCATGAACGAAGAGGACCCAGGCGTCAGGAAGGCTGCTGGTAGACGCCCGACGCCACGAGAGTTGGCTTCCACGAGTTTCCTTCCGGATAAAGCCGATTCACGGTTGAAGCATCGGTATGGCAGGGACCTTACCCGGCTCTCGGCGGTGATCCACATGTGCGGCGGAAGCCTTCGAGCGGATCACCCGGCACCTGGTCCTCAGTGCGAGGACCGGTGAACCCACGACGGATCGCGGGTCCACCGGTCACTCGCACCCCCACACCCTCGAACCTTCGATTCGAAGGCTGAACGGGGCTACTGTCCGCCCTTTTGCACAAAGGAGCGCACGAAGTCCTCGGCATTCTCCTCGAGGACGTCGTCGATCTCGTCCAGCACGGAGTCGACGTCGTCGCTCAGCTTCTCGTGCCGCTCCTTGAGGTCCTCCGAAGCCTGCGCCTCGGCCGCCTGCTCCTCGACCTCTTCCGTGGAGCGCGTGGCCTTCTGCTGTCCGCCGCCGGTGTCCTTGGTCGCCATTACCCTCACCCCGCTCAGTTCGCCCGACATGGTCGACAGGTCGGCTTTCCTGCCGATCGGTGATGATCAGACCCTACAAGCCCGGTCCGACATCGGCCCCGTAGTTACCAGAACGTACGGGGGCCACCTCGATGATTCCCGGACGGCGGGGTTTCCACCCCGCTCGCCCGGGTCCGGCCGAGTACCCGTTCAGCCGCCCGACAAGACCCTGACCAGGTCTTCTGCCGTGCGGCAGCGGTCCAGCAGCTCCTTGACGTGATTTCGCGTTCCGCGAAGCGGTTCCAGGGTTGGGACGCGCTGGAGGCTGTCGCGGCCGGGGAGGTCGAAGATGACCGAGTCCCAGGAGGCCGCGGCGACGTCGTCGGCGTACTGCTCCAGGCAGCGGCCGCGGAAGTACGCGCGGGTGTCCTCCGGAGGCTTCGACATCGCCCGCTCGACTTCCGCCTCGTCCAGCAGCCGCTTCATGCGGCCCCGGGCCACGAGACGGTTGTAGAGGCCCTTCTCGGGCCGTACGTCGGCGTACTGGAGGTCGACGAGGTGCAGGCGGGCCGCGTCCCAGTCGAGGCTGTCACGGCGCCGGTAGCCCTCCATCAGCTCCCGCTTGGCGACCCAGTCCAGCTCGCCGGCGAGGCTCATCGGGTCGTTCTCCAGGCGGGTGAGGGTGTCCTCCCAGCGCGCCAGGACGTCCTTGGTCTGGTCGTCGGCGTCGGCTCCGAAGCGCTCCTCCACGTACTTGCGCGATAGCTCGAAGTACTCCATCTGCAACTGCACGGCGGTGAGCGTCCGGCCGCTGCGCAGGGTGACCAGGCGCTTGAGGCTCGGGTCGTGGGAGACCTGGTGGAGGGTACGGACGGGCTGGTCGACGGCGAGGTCCACGGCGATGAAGCCGTCCTCGATCATGGACAGGACCAGGGCGGTCGTGCCCAGCTTGAGGTAGGTGGAGATCTCGGAGAGGTTGGCGTCGCCGATGATCACGTGGAGGCGGCGGTACTTCTCGGCGTCGGCGTGCGGCTCGTCG
The DNA here is from genome assembly GCF_044548445.1 of Streptomyces sp. NPDC052016. Classification (NCBI taxonomy): domain Bacteria; kingdom Bacillati; phylum Actinomycetota; class Actinomycetes; order Kitasatosporales; family Streptomycetaceae; genus Streptomyces; species Streptomyces sp. NPDC052016. Next base: position 161,010 of record NZ_JBIUBX010000015.1, on the reverse strand, counting down.
CGGGTGTTGATGATCGGGCGCTTGAGGGTGGTCTCGAGGCCGACCTCGACTTCGAAGTAGTCCGCGCGCTGGCTGAGCTGGAAACCGTGCTCGTGGCCGTCCTGGCCGATGCCGACGCGGCCGGCCCCGGCGAACACCTGGCGGGAGACGAAGAAGGGCGTGAGGTGGCGCACGATGTCCGAGAAGGCGGTCTCCCGCTTCATCAGGTAGTTCTCGTGCGTGCCGTAGGAGGCGCCCTTGTTGTCGGTGTTGTTCTTGTAGAGATGGATGGGCTGGGCGCCGGGGAGCGCGGCGGCCCGTTCGGCGGCCTCGGCCATGATGCGCTCGCCGGCTTTGTCCCAGAGGACGGCGTCGCGGGGGTTGGTGACCTCGGGGGCGCTGTACTCGGGGTGTGCGTGGTCGACGTAGAGACGGGCTCCGTTGGTGAGGATCACGTTGGCGAGCCCGATGTCCTCGTCGGTGAGCTGGCTGGCGTCGGCGGCCTCGCGGGCGAGGTCGAAGCCTCGCGCGTCCCGCAGCGGATTCTCCTCCTCGAAGTCCCAGCGGGCCCGGCGGGCCCGGTGCATCGCCGCCGCGTAGGCGTTGACGATCTGGGACGAGGTGAGCATGGCATTGGCGTTCGGGTGGCCGGGGACGGAGATCCCGTACTCCGTCTCGATGCCCATTACTCGCCGTACGGTCATGCGGCCCTCCTTGCCCGGCGGCGCCCTCGGTCGTGGGTGCCGCGCAGATACCGCTGGTGCTCCGGTGCGTGTGCGGTGCCCGTCCCCGCACTGCGCCCGGCGGTACGGAAGAGCCTAGAACGCCTCTGCGCTGGTGGGGAGATCATTTGCGTCATTGCCTGCTCCAGCCGTGGCCCGAAAAAGCAGTCGGCTGCGGGTACCCGGATTGGGCACCCGCAGCCGCCCGGCCTTTTACAGGTACTGTCCGGTGTTCGCCACCGTGTCGATGGAGCGTCCGGTGTCGGAGCCCTGCTTTCCGGTGATGAGGGTGCGGATGTAGACGATCCGCTCGCCCTTCTTTCCGGAGATGCGGGCCCAGTCGTCCGGGTTGGTGGTGTTGGGCAGGTCCTCGTTCTCCTTGAACTCGTCCACGCAGGCCTGGAGGAGGTGGGAGACGCGGAGGCCCTTCTGGTTCTTCTCGAGGAAGTCCTTGATCGCCATTTTCTTGGCGCGGCCCACGATGTTCTCGATCATGGCGCCGGAGTTGAAGTCCTTGAAGTAGAGGACTTCCTTGTCGCCGTTGGCGTAGGTGACTTCCAGGAAGCGGTTTTCCTCGGATTCGGCGTACATGTGTTCCACTGCCGTCTGGATCATGCTCTGGACGGTGGTGGTCTTGTCGCCGCCGTGCTCTCCGAGGTCGTCCGCGTGGAGCGGGAGGCGCTCGGTGAGGTACTTGCCGAAGATGTCCTTGGCCGCTTCGGCGTCGGGACGCTCGATCTTGATCTTCACGTCGAGTCGGCCGGGGCGCAGGATGGCGGGGTCGATCATGTCCTCGCGGTTGGAGGCGCCGATCACGACCACGTTCTGCAGGCCTTCGACACCGTCGATCTCGGCGAGCAGCTGCGGGACAATGGTGTTCTCCACGTCCGAGCTGACACCGGAGCCGCGGGTGCGGAAGAGGGACTCCATCTCGTCGAAGAAGACGATCACGGGGGTGCCCTCGCTGGCCTTCTCACGAGCCCGCTGGAAGACCAGGCGGATCTGCCGCTCGGTCTCGCCGACGTACTTGTTGAGCAGCTCGGGACCCTTGATGTTGAGGAAGAAGCTCTTGCCGGCGGCCTGGCCGGTGACCTCGGCGACCTTCTTGGCCAGCGAGTTGGCGACGGCCTTGGCGATCAGCGTCTTGCCGCATCCGGGAGGCCCGTACAGCAGCACACCCTTGGGCGGCCGCAGTTCGTGCTCCTTGAACAGGTCGGGGTAGAGGTACGGGAGCTCGACAGCGTCGCGGATGGCTTCGATCTGTCCGCCCAGGCCACCGATCTGTTCGTAACCGATGTCCGGAACCTCTTCGAGGACGAGCTCCTCGACCTCGCTCTTCGGAACGATCTCGTAGACATAGCCGGAGCGGGGTTCGAGCAGGAGGGCGTCGCCGGGGCGGATGGTGACGTCCAGCAGCGGCTCGGCGAGCCGTACCACCCGTTCCTCGTCGGTGTGCCCGAGCACCAGGGCGCGCTCGCCGTCCTCGAGGATCTCCTTGAGGGTGACGATGTCCCCGACGCGCTCGAACTCCATGGCCTCGACCACGTTGAGCGCTTCGTTGAGCATCACTTCCTGGCCGCGCCGGAGCTCCTCGAGCTCGACGCTGGGGCTGACGTTCACCCGGAGCTTGCGGCCCCCGGTGAAGATGTCGGCCGTGCCGTCCTCGTTCGCCGTGAGGAAGACACCGAAGCCGGCCGGTGGCTGCGCGAGCCGGTCGACCTCCTCCTTGAGGGCCACGATCTGGTCGCGGGCCTCACGGAGCGTGTTGGCGAGCCGCTCGTTCTGTGCGGACACGCCGGCCAGGTTGGTCTGCAGCTCGACGATCCGCTCTTCGAGAATCCTCGTGTGTCGCGGAGAGTCGGCGAGCTTGCGTCGCAGGACGGCGATCTCCTGCTCAAGGTAGGCGATCTGCCCGGCCGGGTCGTCGGACCCTCGTCCCGGGCGGATGCCGCGGTTCATGTCGTCGTCGTGGGCTGCCACGGTCCTCACCTCCTCCAAGGGGAGCTGGACGCTTCCAGACCCTACCTGGGTGGGTGTCGATTGAAACCCCTAGATCACAAAGACTGTCGGGGTGTGTCCGATCTTCACCCTTGCGCTCTCCCTCACGCCAGGGGAATACCCACCGAACATGATTGGAAAGCGGCCAGAGGTAGGGTCGAAGTGTTCAACACCCGTCAGAGCCTGCATCGTTCCCGTGCGGCTCGACAGTAAACGGCAGGAGATATGAGCGTGCAGCAGGAGGCCGGTGTCGGCGGCGAGGCGCTGGAGGTCTGGATCGATCAGGATCTCTGTACCGGCGACGGCATCTGCGCGCAGTACGCGCCGGAGGTGTTCGAGCTGGACATCGACGGCCTGGCGTACGTCAAGAGCCCCAACGAGGAGCTCCTGCAGGAGAAGGGCGCCACGACGCCTGTTCCGCTGCCCTTGTTGACGGACGTGGTGGACTCGGCGCGGGAGTGCCCGGGCGAGTGCATCCATGTGCGAAGGGTTTCGGACAGGGTAGAGGTCTACGGCCCGGACGCCGAGTGATCACACGCCTACGGGCCGTTACGACTGTCTGATTTCTCACAGTTGTTGGTGGCCTGGGGTCAGACGCTGTGGGCACCCGCCGGTGTGGAGCGGATGAACGCGTTGTCCTTCCACCGCCACTTGGCGCTGTCCTTGACGTCGGGGCAGCAACTGGGCACGTCGGCCGAGGAGTAGCCGAGCAGCGAGGCGAGGACGGCGCCGTCGTCGACGGAGAGGCCGGTGACGGTGAGGCGCTCCTCGGGCTCGACGAGGGTGGCCACGACGCGCGCGGGGGCGGAGCCGGCGCCTCGCGTGAGGACGTAGACGCCGTCGGGCGGTGTGCCCATGGGGGCGTCGCAGTGGACGACGGCGACCGTTTCGGGCCTGCCGTCGCCGTCCAGGTCTCCGGAAGCCTGTTTCTGCACGAGGGCCTTGACGGGTCCGCACTCGATCGGGAAGTCGACGCCGGTGGTGGCGGGCGCGGCGGCGGTGACCGGGGCGGAGCGGGTGCCGGTGCCGGCCGGCTGGACCGCCGTCGCCGGGTCGGGCTGGAGGACCGAGGAGACGGCGACGACGCCCGCCACGGCGGTGGCGGTCGCGACCCAGTGGATCGGCCGGGTGTGGGTGTGTGCCAGTTCCGGGACGGCGGGTTGCACTAGGAGTGTCTCCTGTGAGGCTGTGCCGGTGGGGGTGGCCAGCATCGTGCCACACGTCACACTGCGGGGGAACGGCGGGGTCCGGGACGCCGGACGACGGGCGCCGGGATGTGGGGTGGTGGGGCCGTGCGTTGCGGTGGGGCGGCCGCAAAGGTCCGGCGCCGTGGCCGAGTTCCCGGAGTGCTGCGGGAACTCGGCCACGGCGCCGGTTCGTTGGCTGTGGCGGTGGGCTGCCTCAGCGGCCCATGCCGCCGTCGGCGTTGGGGCCGGCGTAGTCCTCGCCGTAGGCGCCCTTGGCGGGGCGGCGGCGGCGCATGGGCGGCTCGACGCCGTCGGCGAGACGGCGGGCGGTGAGCAGGAAGCCGGTGTGGCCGATCATGCGGTGGTCGGGGCGGACGGCCAGGCCCTCGATGTGCCAGTTGCGGATCATCGTCTCCCAGGCGGTCGGCTCGTTGAAGCAGCCGATCTCGCGGATGGACTCGACGGTCCGGGCGAGCTGGGTGGTGGTCGCGACGTAGCAGCAGACGATGCCGCCGGGGACGAGCGCCTTGGAGACCGCTTCGAGGCATTCCCAGGGGGCGAGCATGTCGAGGATGACGCGGTCGACGTCGGTGTCGGACAGGTTGTCCTGGAGGTCGCCGACGGTGAGCTGCCAGGCCGGGTGCGGGCCGCCGAAGTAGCGCTCCACGTTCTGCCGGGCGATGTCGGCGAAGTCCTCGCGGCGCTCGTAGGAGTGCAGCATGCCCTGGTCGCCGATGGCGCGCAGCAGGAAGCTGCTGAGCGAGCCGGAGCCTACGCCGGCCTCGACGACGCGCGCGCCGGGGAAGATGTCGGCGAAGGCGAGGATCTGCCCCGCGTCCTTGGGGTAGACGACGGCTGCCCCGCGGGGCATGGACAGGACGTAGTCGGGGAGCAGGGGGCGCAGCGCGAGGTAGGCGACGTTCCCGGTGGTGCGGACAACGCTGCCCTCGGGAGCGCCGATCAGTTCGTCGTGCGGGAAGGAACCCTTGTGGGTGTGGAAGTTCTTCCCGGCCTCGAGTGTGAACGTGTAGTGGCGGCCCTTGGGGTCGGTCAGCTGAACCTGGTCCCCGACCTTGAAGGGCCCGCGCCTGCGGGCGGCACCGGTCGGTTCGGACATGTGAACAGCCTACCGGCGATTCGGGGGGCCGCCGACCATCGCCCGCTCCGGGACCGCGCGGCTCAGCTCGGCCTGGCCATGGCCTTGACGAAGGCGCGCTCGACGTCGGCCGCGGACAGGACGCCGTAGATCTCGCCGGTCTCCTCGACCACAAGGTACTCGGTGGCGGGGGTGGCGCGCAGGGCGTCGAGGAGGTCTTCGCCCGCGAGTTCGGCGGAGACGCGCATGCCGTCGGTGAGCTCCTGGGCGAGGCCGCTGACGGCGACCCAGGGGCGGCGGTGTTCCGGTACGCCGACGATGGCGGCCTCGCGGACGAGGGAGAGGGGTTCGCCGTGGGCGTCGACGACGACCAGGGCGCGGGCGCCGGCGTCGTTGGCGCGGCGCAGGGCTTCGGAGAGCGGGGTGTCGGACTCGACGGGGACGGCGCGGCGGGTGAGGTTGCGGGCGCGCAGCTCGGGGAGGTGCTCGCGCAGGCGGGCCATGCGCAGGCTGTTGCCGGCGCCGGTCCAGATGATGGCGGCGAGGATGGCGGCGAGCAGGGCGTCCAGGACGGTGTCCATGCCGACGCTGTCCTCGGCGGCGTCCCCGAGCGCCCCGGACTGGGTGAGCAGGGGCAGTCCGATGAGGACGGAGACGGCGAGGGCGCGGCCGACCCAGGCCGCGGCGACGGTGCCGCTCATGGGCTTGCCGGTGATCTTCCAGACGACGGCGCGGAGCATGCGGCCGCCGTCGAGGGGCAGGCCGGGGAGCAGGTTGAAGACCGCGACGATCAGGTTGGAGATCATCAGGCCGGCGAGCAGGACGCCGGGGACGGTGCCGGGCTCCACGGGCTGCAGGGCGAGGTAGAAGAGGCCGGCGAGGACGAGGGAGAGGAGCGGGCCGACGAAGGCCAGCCAGAATTCCCGGCCGGGGGTCTCGGCTTCCTTCTCGATCTCGGAGACGCCGCCGAAGAACTGCAGCTGGATACGGCGGACCGGGAGCTTGAAGCGGAGGGCGGCGACCGTGTGGGCGAGCTCGTGGACGAGGACGGAGGCGTAGAAGGCGACGGCGAAGAAGAGGGAGACGAGGTAGCGGGCGGCGCCGAGTTCGGGCAGCACGCGGTCGAGCTGGCCGCCGAAGACCCAGGTGATCAGTGCGGCGACGAGGAACCAGCTGGGGGCCACGTAGACGGGGACGCCGAAGGGGCGTCCCATCAGCAGGCCGCCGCGGGGCTCGGGGGCGCGGTGGGGCGGGCGGCCCTTGGCGGGGAGTTCGCCGAGGGCGGGTGCGGGTGGGGCGGTGTGGGCTCGGGGGCGGTCGGGGTGGAGGTCGGCGGGGGCGCCGGCCGTGGGGCGGTCCGCAGGGGTCTCGCGTTCGCCGGGGGTGCCGGGTTCGGCCGTCTCCCTCGGGGCGGCTTCGCGCGCGACGGGTTCGCTCGCGGGTGCCCTCTTCTCGGCTGCTTCCCTCTCCCTCGCCTGCGAGTCCTGCTCCATCGCCTCGGTGTCCCGCTCCCTCGCCTCGGAGTCCCGGTTCCCGGTGGAGGGGGCGGAGCCGCCCGTGTCCCCCGTCGCGGCCTCTTCCCCGCTCGTGCGCTGCGCGGGGGTGGCCTCGGGCGGGGTGGTCGGCCCGGTGGTCGGGGGCGCAGGTGTCACGGGGCGCTCGGCCGACTCTTGGTTGTCCGGCCGCGGCCGCCCGCTCCCGCCGCTTTCCACCACGGTGTCCCCTCGTTCGAAGCGTCATCCGCCGTGCCGGGCGGAAGGGTCTCGGGACCGATGGTATGCGGCCGTGGGGACGCGTTCCGCCCCGGCACCCCCCGGATTTCCCCGCCCTCGCCGGGTGTGCGGTCCGCGACTGGGTGACTGTCGGTGGCGGGCCGTATGGTCTGTGGGCATGGAGAGCAGCAGCGAGGGAGTCGCCGGGCCGGGCGACGGGGGTGTCGCGGAGATTCCACCGCAGGTGGGGTCGGCGCAGGCGGTGGCGGGTGACGGCGGGAAGACGTTCGTCGCCATAGCGCCCGCCTCGCTGTCGCCGTCGCGCGCCGGTGACTTCATGCAGTGCCCGCTGCTGTACCGGTTCCGGGTCATCGACCGGCTGCCGGAGAAGCCGAGCGCGGCGGCCACGAAGGGGACGCTGGTGCACGCGGTCCTCGAGCGATTGTTCGACGCCCCGGCGGTCGAGCGGACCGCGCCGCGGGCCAAGTCGCTCATCCCCGGCCAGTGGGACCGGCTGCGCGAGTCCCGGCCGGAGCTCGTGGAGCTGTTCGCCGACGATCCGGAGGGCGAGCGGCTGGCGGGCTGGCTGGCGGAGGCCGAGCGGCTGGTCGAGCGGTGGTTCACCCTGGAGGACCCGACGCGGCTGGAGCCGGCCGAGCGGGAGCTGTTCGTCGAGGCGGAGCTGGAGTCGGGGCTGAGGCTGCGGGGGATCATCGACCGGGTGGACGTGGCGCCGACCGGCGAGGTGCGGATCGTCGACTACAAGACGGGCAAGGCGCCCCGGCCTGAGTACGCCGAGGGCGCGCTGTTCCAGATGAAGTTCTACGCCCTCGTGGTCTGGCGTCTGAAGAACGTGATCCCGCGGCGGCTGCAGCTGGTGTACCTGGGCAGCGGGGACGTCCTGACGTACGACCCGGTCCTCGCCGACCTGGAGCGGGTGGAGCGCAAGCTGCTCGCCCTGTGGGAGGCGATCCGGCTGGCGACGGAGACGGGCGACTGGCGGCCACGGCCGACGAAGCTGTGCGGCTGGTGCGACCACCAGGCCCACTGCCCGGAGTTCGGCGGCACTCCCCCGCCCTACCCGCTGGCGGTGAGGGCGGCGGAGTCGGGCGGCGACCCGCAGGGCAGAATGGGGCCGGACTAGCGAAGGAGACTCACGTGGCCATCCGCGTCCTACTGGTCGACGACCAGCCGCTGCTGCGTACCGGCTTCCGGATGATCCTGGAGGCGGAGCAGGACATCGCGGTGGTCGGAGAGGCCGGTGACGGCCTCCAGGCCCTCGACCAGGTGCGGGCCCTGCAGCCCGACGTGGTCCTGATGGACATCCGTATGCCCCGCATGGACGGGGTCGAGGCGACGCGGCAGATCACCGGGCCCGGGCGGGACGGTCCGGCGAAGGTGCTGGTGCTGACCACCTTCGATCTGGACGAGTACGTGGTGGAGGCGCTGCGCGCCGGCGCCAGCGGTTTCCTGCTCAAGGACGCCCCGGCCAACGAACTGGTGCAGGCGATCCGGGTGGTGGCGGCCGGTGAGGCGATGCTCGCGCCGAGCATCACGCGCCGGCTGCTGGACAAGTACGCCACGCATCTGCCGTCGGGTGAGGAGCCGGTGCCGGACACGCTGCACACGCTCACCGACCGGGAGGTCGAGGTGCTGAAGCTGGTGGCGCGGGGGTTGTCGAACGCCGAGATCGCCGCCGATCTGTTCGTCAGCGAGACCACGGTCAAGACGCACGTCGGGCACGTGCTGACCAAGCTGGGGCTGCGTGACCGGGTGCAGGCCGCGGTGTACGCGTACGAGAGCGGGCTGGTGCGCCCCGGCGCGCAGTAGGGCTTTTCCGCCGCGTGGGAGCGGCTTGTACGGCGCGGAGGGCGCCCCTTCCTGACAAGGGGCGCCCTCCGTGTTCGTGGGGACGTGCTGTCAGCCCTTGTCGAGCTCCCAGAAGCGGAACACCGTGGAGGCGTCCAGGCAGTTCTCCAGGCCGTAGACGTCCTCGTGGACGACGGCGTACTGCTTGGCCTGCCAGACCGGCAGGACGGGCACCTGTTCGGCGACGATGTCCTGGAGCCGGGCGTAGTCCTCGTCGGTGGCGGTTCGGTTGCTCTGGGCGGCGGTGCGCGGGATGAGCGTGCCGGTGATCGCGGTGTTGGCGTAGTTGTTGGCCAGCACGTTGCCCTCGCCGAAGAACGGCGCGGTGAAGTTGTCGGCGTCCGGGTAGTCGGGGACCCAGCCCTTGACGTACACGCCGTACTTGCCGGCGGCGATGTCCTTCTCGTACTGGTCGAAGGCGACGGACTTGACGTCGGCGTCGAACAGGCCGCTGTCGTTCAGCTGGGCGGCTATGGCCTTCAGTTCGGCGTCGGTGGCGGGGCCGTAGCGGGAGGGAGTGGACCAGAGGGTGAGCTTGACCTTGCCGGTGATGCCCTCCTCCTCGAGCGCGGCGGCGGCCTCGGCCTGCGAGGGGCGGGCGCCGTAGCGGTCGAAGAAGGCCGTGTTGTGGCCGCCGATGCCGGCCGGGATGATCGAGTAGAGCGGGTCGGCGGTGCCCTGGTAGACGTCCTCGATGAGGGCCTCGCGGTCGAGCAGGTAGGCGATGGCCCGGCGGACGCCGAGCTTTCCGGCGACGGGGTCGTCCATGTTGAAGACGAGGTGCTGCACCTCGGCGCTGCTGCCCTCGACGACCTCGACCCCGGAAGCGTCCTTGCCGGCCTCGATGTCGGCGATGTCGGCGGCGGTGAGGCCCCGGTAGGCGATGTCGATCTCGTCGTCGAGGAGGGCCTTCTTCAGGTCGCCCTGCTCGCCGTGGAAGAACCTGAGGGTGACGCCGGTGTTCTGCACCTCGGCGGTGCCCTTGTAGTGCTCGTTGACGGAGAAGACGGCCTCGTCCTCGCTGAAGGACTCCAGCTTGTAGGGGCCCGAGCCGACGGCCCCGCCGTCCTCGCGCAGGCTGTCGGCGTCGTACTCGCGGTGGTCGACGATGGAGCCGGCGCCCGAGGCGATCTTGCTGGGGAAGGTGGCGTCGGGGACCTTCAGCTTGAAGACGACGGTCTTCTCGTCCGGCGTCTCCACCTTGTCGAGCATGGGGAACATGATCGCCGGGCCGGAGTCGTCGTTGATCTTCAGCATGCGGTCGAAGGAGAACTTGACGTCCTCGGAGGTGAGCGCCTCACCGTTGCTGAACTGCAGGCCGTCCTTCAGGGTGCACGTGTAGACCTTGGTCTGCGTGTCGGTGAACGAGCACTCCTTCGCCGCGTCGGGCTCGGGTTCGGTGCCGCCCTTGGGGAAGCTCAGCAGTGACTGGAAGACGTTGTTGAACAACAGCCAGGAGCCGGGGTCGTAGCCGGACGCGGGGTCCGTGGCGAGGACGTCGTCGGACATCCCCATGACCACGGAGGAGCCGTCGCTTCCCGAGGCCCCGCTCTCCGTACCGCAGCCGGTCAACAGGCCGGAGGCCAGCCCCGCCACGATGGGCAGGACCGGCCACTGGTTGCGCATGTTCACGTACGTGTGCCTTGTCGTCGTTCTCGTACTCCGGGGCCGCCGTCCCGGGCCCCGGGCGAAGAGGGGGTGCGTCAGCCGCTCACACCGCGGGCGAGTTCCCACAGCTGAAGGGTCGCGGAGGAGTTGAGCACGTACGCCGTGCCCGTGACGTCGTCGCTGGAGGCGACGTACTGCTTGCCCTGCCACAGCGGAAGGACGGGTACGTCCTCGGCCACGATGTCCTGAATCTCCGTCAGGCTCTTGGCCGCGGCGAGGCGGTCGGCCTCACGGCGGGACTCGGGGATGAGGGTGTCGATGATCTTGCCGTTGGCGTACGGCGACTTGAGGAAGTTGTCCTTGTCGAGGAACGGCGCGACGTAGTTGTCGGCGTCGGGGAAGTCGGGGAACCAGCCCATGCCGTAGACCGCGTACTCACCCTTGCGCTCGGCGGGGACGAACGTCTCCCACGGCGTGCCCTTGATGGAGACGTCGAACAGGCCGCTGTCGTTGAGCTGCTTCTGGAGCTGCTCGAACTCCTTCTTGGTGGCCGCACCGTAGTGGTCGGTGGTGTAGTTCAGCGTCAGCTTCACCGGCAGGCTGACGTCGGCCTTCTCCAGGAGCGCCTTGGCCTTGGGGACGCTGGGCTCGCCGTAGGTGTTGAAGAAAGAGTTGGAGTGGCCGGTGAGGGAGGCCGGGACCAGCGAGTACAGCGGCTCGGCCTGGGTGCCGTAGACCTCGGAGACGAGTTCGCTGCGATCGATGAGCTGGGCCATCGCCTGGCGGACGGCCTTGGTCTTCACCACGGGGGCCGTGGTGTTGAAGGCCAGGTAGCGGATCTCCAGGCCCGCCAGTTCGACGATGTCCTCGCTGTTGTCCTGCGAGGCGTCGGAGAGCTTGTTGATCTGCTCCGGCGACATGGTGCGGGTCATCAGGTCGATGTCGCCCTTGTCGAGGGCGGTGCCCATCTTGTCGGCGTCCGCGTAGGAGACGATCTCGACCTTGTCGTTCTGGACGTCCAAGGACCCCTTGTAGTTGGGGTTCTTGGTGAAGACGGCCTTGGTCATCTCGTCGCCGTCGGTCTCGGCCTTGAGGGTGTAGGGGCCGGAGCCGTCGACCGCGAATCCGTCGCGCAGCTTGTCCTTGGCGTAGTCGTCGGGGTTGACGATGCCGGCGACCGGGGTGGACAGCTTGAACGGGAAGGTGGCGTCGGCCGTCTTGAGGTGGAAGATGACCTCGTTGTCGCCCTGGGTCTCGACGGTGTCGATGGTGGACAGCAGCGCGAACACGCCGGAGTCGGCCTTGATGGCGCGGGCGCGGTCGATGGAGTACTTCACGTCCTCGGCGGTGATGGCGTCGCCGTTGGAGAACTTCAGGCCGTCGCGCAGCTTGCAGGCGTAGCGCTCGTTGCCGCTGTCGGTGAAGGCGCAGCTCTCGGCTGCCTCCGGGATCGGGTCGCCTTCGCCCTTGGGCTGGATCATCAGGGTCTGCACGGTCTGGCGCAGGATGTTCCAGGTGCCGACGTCGTAGGAGTACGCCGGGTCGAGAGGCGCCGGGGCGTCCTTGGTGGCGGTGAACCGGTCGGTGGTGCCCACGACGATGGCGTCACCGCTGCCGCTCCCGCTGTCGGTCCCGCCGCAGGCGGCGAGCACGGGCGCGAGCAGGCCGATCGCGGCCGGCAGCACCAAAGTCTTGCGGTTCATGCTCGAGTTTCTCCAGAGCTGTCAAGTCCGTGTACCCGGCATGCAGGGGTGTCGCGGCGGATCACGGGGGTAAGTGCGATGTTCTCGCGACGAGATTAGTCCGCGCCCGCAGGAGGGCTGGCGACCACCGGAGTTGAAAGCCCATCACGCAGCGGAACCGGGTGCGGACGCAACGGAAGCCCGTCGGCGGAATGATTCGTGCAGTGATCCATGAATCAGGACACAAGGACACGGCGACACCCCCCGAAGGGGGGCGAACAGCACATGGGAGCGCTCCTGTCGACCCCATGTCGCGTGGGGAACGTCACACGCTCAACGGGGTGCGCACGGAGCGGAATTCAGCCGTCGGCGACGACCTGAATTCACCGCGCGCACACGCGCCGAATTCCCTTGTTATCGGCGGTGCACGCTGGGTGAACGTCTATCGCTTTTCGTCATCGAGTGATCACGAATGATCACCGCGGAGATCAGTGGAGCGGCATCAGACCCCGCAGGAATGGCAGGTCGACCTCTTCCAGCGAGGCCACGACGGTGCGCCGGGCGGCCGGGGCGATGGGCGCCACGGAGGGCACCGCGACCACATGGCAGCCCGCCGCCTCGGCGGCGGCGACGCCGGTGGCGGTGTCCTCGACGACGGCACATCTGGCCGGATCCACACCGAGTCCGGCGGCGGCGAACAGGTAGGGGTCGGGGTGCGGCTTGGTGCGCGCGACCTCGTCGCCGGCCACGGTCAGAGCGAAGTGCTCGGGGCCCAGCGAGGTGAGGACGCGGTCGATGATGCGCCGGTGCGAGGCGGAGACGAGGGCCGTGGGGACTTCCTGCTCGGCCAGTTCCGCCAGCAGCCGGGCGGCACCCGGCATCAGGGGCAGGGCGCGCCCGATGCGGTCCTCGAAGCCTTCGTTGAGCAGGACGGTGAGTTCCGCGAGGGTGATGTCGGCGCCGGTCGCCTCGATCAGGAACCCGGCGCTGCGGGCCATGGGACCGCCGACCACGACATGGCGCCAGGAGTCGTCGAGGGTGTGACCGAGTCCGGCGAAGACCTCGACCTCGACGTCCCACCAGAAGCCCTCGGTGTCCACCAGGGTGCCGTCCATGTCGAGGAGCACGGCCTGGAGGGCGGAGCCCTCGGCCGTACGGGTTCCTAGTGCGGGAACCGTGCTGGTCATCCAGGTACCTCCTTGAGGGACGAGCAGGCCGGTTCCCGCGGGGGAACCGGCCTGCAGTGGACCGACCAGTGTACGACTTGTCGGATCAGTGTGCCGTGTGAGGCGCGCTTCACCGTGAGCGAGGCGTCACCCTACGCAAGGGGTGACCGTGCGTATGGCGTCACCGTGCGTACGACGTCACCGTGCGTACGGTGTCGCCGTGCGTACGGCGTGACCGTCCGTACGGCGTCGGCGTCACCGTGCGCCAGGCGTCACCGCTGTCACCGTGCGTACGGTGTCGCCGCTGTCACCGTGCGTTGAAGTACTTCGCCTCGGGGTGGTGGATCACGATGGCATCGGTGGACTGCTCGGGGTGGAGCTGGAACTCCTCCGACAGGTGGACGCCGATCCGCTCGGGCCGCAGCAGCTCGGCGATCTTGGCGCGGTCCTCCAGGTTGGGGCAGGCGCCGTAGCCCAGGGAGAAGCGGGCGCCGCGGTACTTCAGCGCGAACATGTCCTCGATGTCGGCCGGGTCCTCGCCGGCGAAGCCCAGCTCCGAACGCACGCGCGCGTGCCAGTACTCGGCGAGGGCCTCCGCCAACTGCACGGACAGCCCGTGCAGTTCCAGGTAGTCGCGGTAGGAGTTCGACTCGAACAGCTTCGCGGTCTCCTCGCCGATGCGGGAGCCGACGGTGACCACCTGGAGGCCGACGACGTCGGTCTCGCCGGACTCCTGCGGGCGGAAGAAGTCCGCCAGGCACAGGCGACGGCCGCGGCGCTGGCGCGGGAAGGTGAAGCGGGTGCGTTCGTTGCCGTGCTCGTCCAGGAGGATGAGGTCGTCGTCCTTGGAGACGCAGGGGAAGTAGCCGTAGACGACGGCGGCTTCGAGGAGGTTCTCGGTCTGCAGCCTGTCCAGCAGTCCGCGCAGCCGCGGCCGGCCCTCGGTCTCGACGAGTTCCTCGTACGTCGGTCCGTCGCCGGTGCGGGCCTGCTTCAGGCCCCACTGGCCCTTGAACAGGGCGCCCTCGTCCAGCCAGGAGGCGTACTCCTTGAGCTGGATGCCCTTGATGACGCGGGTGCCCCAGAACGGCGGCGCGGGCACCGGGTTGTCGGTGGCGACGTCGGAGCGGACGTGGCCCTCCTCCGGGCGCTCCTCGACCTCGACGGTTGCGGCCGCGCGGACCCGGCGCTGCTTCAGTTCGGGCAGCTTCGCGCCGGGCACGCCCCGCTTGACGCCGATCAGCGCGTCCATCAGACGCAGGCCCTCGAAGGCGTCGCGGGCGTAGCGGACCTCGCCCTCGTAGATCTCGTGCAGGTCCTGCTCGACGTAGGCCCGGGTCAGGGCGGCGCCGCCGAGAATGACCGGGTAGTTCGCCGCCAGACCTCGCTGGTTGAGCTCCTCCAGGTTCTCCTTCATGATCACCGTGGACTTGACCAGGAGCCCGGACATGCCGATGACGTCGGCGCGGTGCTCCTCGGCGGCGTCGAGGATCGCGGAGACCGGCTGCTTGATGCCGAGGTTGACGACGTTGTAGCCGTTGTTCGACAGGATGATGTCGACGAGGTTCTTGCCGATGTCGTGGACGTCGCCGCGCACGGTCGCGAGGACGATGGTGCCCTTGCCCTCCGCGTCGGACTTCTCCATGTGCGGCTCGAGGTAGGCGACCGCGGTCTTCATGACCTCGGCGGACTGCAGGACGAACGGCAGCTGCATCTGGCCGGAGCCGAACAGGTCGCCGACGACCTTCATGCCGTCCAGGAGGGTCTCGTTGACGATGTCGAGCGCGGGGCGGCTCTGGAGGGCCTCGTCGAGGTCGGCCTCCAGTCCGTTGCGCTCGCCGTCGATGATGCGGCGCTTGAGGCGCTCCTCCAGCGGCAGGGCGGCCAGTTCCTCGGCCTTGCCGGCCTTCAGGGACTTGGCGGTGGCGCCCTCGAAGAGCTGCATCAGCTTCTGGAGGGGGTCGTAGCCCTCGCTGCGGCGGTCGTAGATCAGGTCGAGGGCGGTGCCGACCTGCTCCTCGTCGAAGCGGGCGATGGGGAGGATCTTCGAGGCGTGGACGATGGCGGAGTCGAGGCCGGCCTTGACGCATTCGTCGAGGAAGACCGAGTTGAGCAGGATGCGGGCGGCCGGGTTGAGGCCGAAGGAGATGTTCGACAGGCCCAGGGTGGTCTGGACGGCGGGGTGGCGGCGCTTGAGCTCGCGGATGGCCTCGATGGTGGCGATGCCGTCCTTGCGGGACTCCTCCTGACCGGTGCAGATGGTGAAGGTCAGGGTGTCGATGAGGATGTCCTCCTCGCGGATGCCCCAGTTCCCGGTGAGGTCGTCGATGAGCCGTTCGGCGATCTCGACCTTCTTCTCGGGCGTGCGCGCCTGGCCCTCCTCGTCGATGGTGAGGGCGATCAGCGCGGCGCCGTGTTCCCGCGCGAGCTGGGTGACCTTGGCGAAGCGGGACTCGGGGCCGTCGCCGTCCTCGTAGTTCACGGAGTTGATGACCGCGCGGCCGCCGAGCTTCTCCAAGCCCGCCCGGATCACGTCGACCTCGGTGGAGTCCAGGACGATCGGCAGGGTGGAGGCGGTGGCGAAGCGGCCGGCCAGTTCCTCCATGTCGGCGACGCCGTCGCGGCCGACGTAGTCCACGCACAGGTCGAGCATGTGCGCGCCCTCGCGGATCTGCTCGCGGGCCATCTCCACGCAGTCGTCCCAGCGGCCCTCCAGCATGGCCTCGCGGAACTTCTTGGAGCCGTTGGCGTTGGTGCGCTCGCCGATGGCCAGGTAGGAGGTGTCCTGGCGGAAGGGCACGGTCTGGTAGAGGGAGGCGGCGCCGGGCTCGGGGCGGGGGTCGCGCTCCACGGGGGTGAGGTCGCGGACGCGCTCGACGACCTGGCGCAGGTGCTCGGGGGTGGTGCCGCAGCAGCCTCCGACCAGGGACAGGCCGTAGTCGCGGACGAAGTTCTCCTGGGCGTCGGCCAGCTCCGGCGGCGTCAGCGGGTAGGTGGCGCCGTCCCTGCCGAGCACCGGCAGGCCCGCGTTGGGCATGCAGGCCAGCGGGATGCGGGCGTTGCGGGCCAGGTACCGCAGGTGTTCGCTCATCTCGGCGGGGCCGGTGGCGCAGTTCATGCCGATCATGTCGATGCCGAGCGGCTCCAGGGCCGTCAGGGCGGCGCCGATCTCGGAGCCGAGCAGCATGGTGCCGGTGGTCTCGACGGTCACGGAGACGATGAGGGGCACGTCCAGGCCGGCGATCCGGCGGGCGCGCTCGGCGCCGAGGACGGCGGCCTTGGTCTGGAGCAGGTCCTGCGTGGTCTCGACGATGAGCGCGTCGGCGCCGCCGGCGATGAGGCCCTCGGCGTTCTGCTGGTAGGCGTCGCGCAGGGTGGTGTAGGCGACGTGGCCGAGGGTGGGCAGCTTGGTGCCGGGGCCGATGGAGCCGAGCACCCATCGGGTGCGGCCGTCGCGGGCGGCGAAGGCGTCGGCCGTCTCGCGGGCGATGCGGGCGCCCGCCTCGGACAGCTCGTGGACCCGCTCGGGGATGTCGTACTCGGCCATCGCGGCGAAGTTGGCGCCGAAGGTGTTGGTCTCGACGCAGTCCACGCCGGCGTCGAAGTACGCCTCGTGGACGGAGCGGACGATGTCCGGACGGGTGACGTTGAGGATCTCGTTGCAGCCCTCGAGGTTCTCGAAGTCCTCGAGGGTGGGCTCCTGCGCCTGGAGCATGGTGCCCATGGCTCCGTCGGCGACCACCACACGGGTGGCGAGGGCCTCACGGAGCGCGGACACACGGGCCCGGCTGTCGGCGGAAGGGGTCGGCGGCACTGAGGCCATGGAGGGGCTCCCTTGAATGCGACGGCTGTCGGCTTTGCGTCACCTCAGGATGCGCGCGAAAGGCTTCCCGAGGAGAGCGCACGCCGCCAGGGTAGCCGGGACCGTGAACTTGTGGTCGAGGCGTCCACGGGACGGACGATGATGACCTTCCGGTCACTCCTGTGAAAGGAGTGACCGGAACAGATAGCGACCGACCATTAGCGAGAGGTCGTCATGGACCGGTAGTGTTCGACATTGCCGAACGGCGGCAGAACTTGCCGCGCGTGGACGGTCGAAGGGGACGGAGGCAGGACGGCGATGGCACGGAACATCCAGTCGCTCGAACGGGCGGCCGCGATGCTGCGGCTGCTCGCGGGGGGCGAGCGACGGCTCGGCCTGTCGGACATCGCCTCGGCCCTGGGCCTGGCCAAGGGGACCGCCCACGGCATCCTGCGCACCCTCCAGCAGGAGGGCTTCGTGGAGCAGGACGACGCCTCCGGGCGCTACCAGCTGGGCGCGGAGCTGCTGCGCCTGGGCACCACCTACCTCGACGTGCACGAGCTCAGGGCGCGCGCCCTGGTGTGGACGGACGACCTGGCCCGCTCCAGCGGCGAGAGCGTCCATCTGGGCGTGCTGCACCAGCAGGGCGTGCTGATCGTGCACCACGTCTTCAGGCCCGACGACAGCCGGCAGGTGCTGGAGATCGGCGCCATGCAGCCGCTGCACTCCACGGCCCTGGGCAAGGTGCTGTCGGCCTACGACCCGGTCGCGCACAGCGAGGCGCTGGAGGCCGACCGCAAGCCCTTCACGGACCGCACGGTGTGCGAGCTGGAGGACTTCGAGCAGCTCCTCGACATCACGCGCGCGCGTGGCTACGCGGCCGACGTCGAGGAGACCTGGGAGGGCGTGGCCTCCATCGCCGCTCCCATCCACGACCGGCGGCGGATGCCCGTGGGTGCGGTCGGCATCACCGGCGCGGTGGAGCGGCTGTGCCGGGAGGGCGAGCTGCGACCCGAGCTCGTCGCGGCGGTACGGGACTGCGCCCGCGCGGTGTCGCGGGACCTGGGCGCCGCACGGTTCTGACAAGCGCGCGAGAGCACACCGGGACGCCTGACGGCGTTCCGGCCGTCGCCGTGCCCTGAAGCGGCACGCCTGCCT
The DNA here is from genome assembly GCF_044548445.1 of Streptomyces sp. NPDC052016. Classification (NCBI taxonomy): domain Bacteria; kingdom Bacillati; phylum Actinomycetota; class Actinomycetes; order Kitasatosporales; family Streptomycetaceae; genus Streptomyces; species Streptomyces sp. NPDC052016. Next base: position 143,031 of record NZ_JBIUBX010000015.1, on the reverse strand, counting down.
CCGGACCGCCACCACGGGGTGCCCCCGCCGGATCGCCACCACGGGGTGAGGACGCCTGCCTCCGGACCGCCACCGCGGGCCGCGCGACCACGGCGGACATCGATAACCCGTGACGATCAATAACGATCGCGCTTTCGATAACAGAACCCTTGACGCACACGTGACGCCAGAGCAAGACTCCCGTCCATCGGTCGGCATTGTCGAACACCAAACGGCAATACGCGTTAGAGTGTGACAACGCCAAGGGCCGGCATCGCTCTCACCCCCGAGGGCGCCACACCCCGGAGGGACCCGGGGTTCGGCTTCCCTGGACGAAGGACAAAGGAGTCGCGGGTGTCCAGCTCCGACATCTTCATCGGCGAGACCATCGGTACCGCCATACTCATCCTGCTCGGCGGTGGCGTCTGCGCCGCCGTCACGCTGAAGGCCTCCAAGGCCCGCAACGCCGGCTGGCTCGCCATCACCTTCGGGTGGGGTTTCGCCGTCCTGACGGCCGTCTACACCTCGGCGCCGCTGTCCGGCGCCCACCTGAACCCGGCCGTGACGGTCGCGCTCGCCATCAAGGACGGCGACTGGAGCAACGTTCCGACGTACTTCGCCGGACAGCTGCTCGGCGCCATGATCGGCGCGACCCTCGTCTGGGTCGCCTACTACGGCCAGTTCCACGCGCACCTCACCGACAGGGAGATCGTCGGCGGTCCGGGTGCACAGGCCACGGCGGCCAAGGCCGTGGAGGCCCAGGAGAAGGGAGCCGGCCCGGTCCTCGGCGTCTTCTCCACCGGCCCGGAGATCCGCAACGCGGTGCAGAACCTCGCCACGGAGATCGTCGGCACCGTGGTGCTGGTGCTCGCCGTCCTCACGCAGGGCCTGAACGACAAGGGCAACGGGCTCGGCACCCTCGGCGCCCTGGTCACCGCGCTCGTGGTGGTCTCGATCGGTCTGTCGCTCGGCGGCCCGACCGGCTACGCCATCAACCCGGCCCGTGACCTCGGTCCGCGCATCGTGCACGCCCTGCTGCCCCTGCCCAACAAGGGCGGCTCCGACTGGGGCTACGCCTGGATCCCGGTGGTCGGCCCGCTGATCGGCGGTGCGATCGCCGCAGGCATCTACAACGTCGCCTTCGCTTAGGAAGACTCGGCTTCAGCCGCACCACAGGCAAGCGCCGTACGTACTGCCCCTTCACCACGGACCTTTCAGGAGCACACAGTGACCGACGCCCACACCGCCGGCCCCTTCATCGCCGCGATCGACCAGGGCACGACCTCCTCCCGCTGCATCGTGTTCGACCGGGACGGCCGGATCGTCTCCGTCGACCAGAAGGAGCACGAGCAGATCTTCCCGAAGCCGGGCTGGGTCGAGCACGACGCCAACGAGATCTGGACCAACGTCCAGGAGGTCGTCGCCGGGGCCATCGCCAAGGCCGGCATCACCCGCGACGACATCAAGGCCATCGGCATCACCAACCAGCGCGAGACCACGCTGCTGTGGGACAAGAACACCGGTGAGCCCGTCCACAACGCCATCGTCTGGCAGGACACCCGCACCGACGCCCTGTGCAAGGAGCTCGGCCGCAACGTCGGCCAGGACCGCTTCCGCCGCGAGACCGGCCTCCCGCTGGCCTCCTACTTCGCCGGCCCGAAGGCCCGCTGGCTGCTGGACAACGTCGAGGGCCTGCGCGAGCGCGCCGAAGCCGGCGACATCCTCTTCGGCACCATGGACACCTGGGTCATCTGGAACCTGACGGGCGGTGTCGACGGCGGCAAGCACTACACCGACGTCACCAACGCCTCCCGCACCATGCTGATGAACCTCCACACCCTGGAGTGGGACGAGAAGATCGCCGAGTCCATCGGCGTCCCGATGGCGATGCTGCCCGAGATCCGCTCCTCCGCCGAGGTCTACGGCGAGGTCACCGGCGGCAAGCTGGGCGACCTGCTCGGCGGCATCCCGGTCGCCTCCGCGCTCGGCGACCAGCAGGCGGCCCTGTTCGGCCAGACCTGCTTCTCCGAGGGCGAGGCCAAGTCCACCTACGGCACCGGAACGTTCATGCTGATGAACACCGGTGAGAAGATCATCAACTCCTACTCCGGCCTGCTGACCACCGTCGGCTACCGCATCGGCGACGAGGCGCCGGTCTACGCCCTCGAGGGCTCGATCGCCGTCACCGGTTCGCTGGTGCAGTGGATGCGCGACCAGATGGGCCTGATCTCCACCGCCGCCGAGATCGAGACCCTCGCCCTGTCGGTCGAGGACAACGGCGGCGCCTACTTCGTGCCGGCCTTCTCCGGTCTGTTCGCCCCGTACTGGCGCTCCGACGCCCGCGGTGTGATCGCCGGCCTGACCCGGTACGTCACCAAGGCGCACCTCGCGCGCGCCGTCCTGGAGGCCACGGCCTGGCAGACCCGTGAGATCACCGACGCCATGACGAAGGACTCCGGCGTCGAGCTCGCGGCCCTCAAGGTCGACGGCGGCATGACCTCCAACAACCTGCTGATGCAGACGCTCTCGGACTTCCTGGACGCGCCCGTGGTGCGCCCGATGGTCGCCGAGACCACCTGCCTCGGCGCCGCCTACGCCGCCGGCCTCGCCGTCGGCTTCTGGACCAGCACCGACGACCTGCGCGCCAACTGGCGGCGGGCCGCCGAATGGACCCCCCGCATGGACGCGGAGACCCGCGACCGTGAGTACAAGAACTGGCTCAAGGCCGTCGAGCGGACCATGGGCTGGCTCGAGGACGAGAGCTGACCGGAGCCGGCTCCCGGCCCCGCAGCCGACTCCTACGAGAGCTCTGATGAGGAGTAAGAACCCGATATGACCAGTCAGTCCACCCTGCAGTCCGTGCCTGCCCTGGGGACGCACCCGGCCTCCGGCTCGAACCCGAGCCGAGCCGAGACCAGGGAGCAGCTCGCCAAGGCGTCGTACGACCTCCTCGTGATCGGCGGCGGCATCCTGGGCATCTCCACCGCCTGGCACGCCGCGCAGTCCGGCCTCAGGGTGGCACTGGTCGACGCCGGCGACTTCGCCGGCGCCACCTCCTCCGCCTCCTCCAAGCTGCTCCACGGCGGTCTGCGCTACCTGCAGACCGGCGCGGTGAAGCTGGTGGCGGAGAACCACTTCGAGCGCCGTGCGGTCTCCCGCCAGGTGGCCCCCCACCTGGCGAACCCGCTCACGTTCTACCTCCCCGTGTACAAGGGCGGGCCGCACGGCGCGGCGAAGCTCGGGGCGGGCGTCTTCGCCTACTCCGCGCTGTCGGCCTTCGGCGACGGCGTGGGACACCTGCTGTCGCCGTCGAAGGCCGCGCAGGACGTCCCCGAGCTGCGCACCGAGAACCTCAAGGCCGTCGCCGTGTACGGCGACGACCAGATGAACGACGCGCGCATGGCGCTGATGACGGTCCGCGCGGCCGTCGAGGCGGGCGCCGTCGTCCTGAACCACGCCGAGGTGACGGGCCTGCGCTTCACCAAGGGCCGGGTCACCGGTGCCGAGCTGCGCGACCGGCTCTCCGGTGACGAGTTCGGCGTCAACGCCCGTCTGGTGCTGAACGCGACCGGTCCGTGGGTGGACCACCTGCGCAGGATGGAGGACCCGAATGCCGCGCCGTCGATCCGTCTGTCGAAGGGCGCGCATCTGGTCCTGAAGCGCACCTCCCCCTGGAAGGCCGCGCTCGCCACCCCGATCGACAAGTACCGCATCACCTTCGCCCTCCCCTGGGAGGACATGCTCCTGCTCGGCACCACCGACGAGGAGTACGAGGGCGACCCGGCGGACGTCTCCGTCAACGACAAGGACATAGCCCAGATCCTGGACGAGGCCGCGTTCTCCATCCGGGACCAGCAGCTCGACCGTGACCTCATCACCTACGCCTTCGCGGGTCTGCGCGTGCTGCCGGGCGGCCCCGGCGACACCGCCAAGGCCAAGCGCGAGACCGTGGTCACCGAGGGCAGGGCCGGGATGCTGTCCGTCGCGGGCGGCAAGTGGACGACCTTCCGCCACATCGGCCGTACGGTGATGCAGAAGCTGGAGGCGCTGCCGGGCCACCCGCTCGGTGACGACTTCGAGCCGATCTCCTCCCTGCCGAAGAAGCTGCCGCTGCCGGGTGTCGCCAACCCGCGCGCGGTCGCCCACCGACTCCTGGTGGACCACCCGGCGCCCGGCCCGCGCATGGCCGCCGACACGGCCAAGCACCTGGCCACGCACTACGGTTCGCTGGCCTTCGACATCGCCCGCCTGGCGAACGACAACCCGGAGCTGGGCGAGCGCGTCCACCCGGACGCCCCCGAGATCTGGGCGCAGGTCGTCTACGCCCGGGACCACGAGTGGGCCGAGACCGCGGACGACGTGCTTCGCCGCCGGACGACGCTGACGATCCGCGGCCTGGCCACGGACGACGTCCGCGCCAAGGTCCAGGACCTGCTCGACAAGAAGTAGCCCGCAGCAGGTCACCCGGTAGACCCTTCGCCGGCCCACTCCCCTGACCGGGGCCGGCACCGAGGGACGGCCCCTCCGCACCGGGGCCGGCACCACGAGAGGGGCGGCTCCCCGCCGACGGAGCCGCCCCTCTCGCCGTCGTGGTCGGTGGCGGGTGCTTCCATGCGCCGAGTCCGGCACCACCACCGCCGGGTCCGGCTTCGCCGGACGGGTCGCGCACCGGGCGGCCGGCAAGGCGTGGTGGGACGCCGGGTGAGGACCGGACCCGGTCTCCGGCGACCGGTGATCGCGGAGCGTCTGATCGCGGGGCGTGCAGCACCTCGGTGGTCAGCCGCCATAATGGCGCCTAGACATCGGATGTCTGGGCGAGGACGACAGGGAGGCCGGTCATGGCAGTCACCGACGAGGCGATCGAGAAGATCAAGGGCATGATCGTCACCGGTGCGCTGCGCCCCGGGGACCGGCTCCCCAAGGAGAGCGAGCTCGCCGCCGAACTGGGCCTGTCCCGCAACTCCCTGCGAGAGGCGGTGCGCGCGCTGTCGCTGATCCGGATCCTGGACGTGCGGCAGGGCGACGGCACCTATGTCACCAGCCTCGATCCGCAACTGCTGCTGGAGGCGCTGAGCTTCGTCGTCGACTTCCACCGCGACGACACGGTCCTGGAGTTCCTGGCCGTGCGCCGCATCCTGGAGCCGGCCGCGACGGGCATGGCCGCGCTGCGCATCAGTGAACAGCAACTGGACGCCCTGGAGTCCCAGTTGGACAAGCTCGGCACCGAACCGTCGGTGGAGGAGCTCGTCGCCTCCGACCTCGAGTTCCACCGGGGCATCGTCCAGAGCGCCGGCAACTCGGTGCTGTGCTCCCTCCTCGACGGCCTGTCGGGGCCCACCACCCGGGCCCGGATCTGGCGCGGCCTGACCCAGGAGGACGCGGTCGCCGGCACCCTGCGGGAGCACCGGGCGATCCTCGCGGCGCTGCGCGACCGGGACGCGGAGGCGGCGCGGTCGTGGGCGACCGTGCACATCGCGAGCGTGGAACAGTGGCTCCGGTCCACCCTGTGAGCGGCCCCGCGAGGGGGGTGTTCGAGGGTGGTGAACGGGGCAGTGATCCGTTCACTCCCCCGTGCAAGGGGGCTGCGGTCGCCCCCGCGGGACGCCGTAAGGTTGGGTGGTCAAGCGAGGGCACGTCGGAAGGAGGCACTGGGTGATCGAGCTCGAGGGGGTTCCCGAGCTGATCGACCCGGTCATGGTGGCCGCGTTCGAGGGCTGGAACGATGCCGGCGACGCCGCCTCGACCGCGGTCGCGCATCTGGAGAGGGAGTGGAAGGGCGAGGTGTTCGCGGCGCTGGACGCCGAGGACTACTACGACTTCCAGGTGAACCGCCCCACGGTGTTCATGGACGCCGGCGTCCGCAAGATCACATGGCCGACGACAAGGTTGTCGGTGGTGCGGGTCGGCGGCGAGAAGCCGCGCGACCTGGTGCTGGTGCGCGGCATCGAACCGTCCATGCGCTGGCGCTCGTTCTGCAACGAGCTGCTCGGCTTCGCGCACGAACTGGGCGTGGAGCTGGTGGTCATCCTGGGCGCCCTGCTCGGCGACACCCCGCACACGCGTCCGGTCCCGATCAGCGGGACCACCTCCGACGCGGACCTGGCCCGCCGGATGGACCTGGAGGAGACCAAGTACGAGGGGCCCACGGGCATCGTCGGCGTCCTGCAGGAGGCGTGCACGCACGCGGGCGTGCCCGCGGTGAGCCTCTGGGCGGCCGTACCGCACTACGTGTCGCAGCCGCCCAACCCGAAGGCGACGCTGGCGCTCCTCAACCGCCTGGAGGATCTGATCGACGTGCGCATCCCGCTGGGCGAGCTGCCCGAGGACGCGCGCGCGTGGCAGGTCGGCGTGGACCAACTGGCCGCGGAGGACAGCGAGGTCGCCGAGTACGTCCAGACGCTGGAGGAGGCCCGGGACACCGCGGAGCTGCCGGAGGCGTCGGGCGAGGCGATCGCGCGCGAGTTCGAGCGGTACCTGCGGCGCCGGGACGGCGGTGGCCCGCCCGGGCCCGGGGAGCGGACGCGTCCGCCGAAGCCGCCGAAGGCGAGCGGGGACAGCACCGACGGCGACGACGATTCGTCGGAGGACTGAAAAAGGCCGGAAAAGGATTGAAAAGCGACTGAACCGGACTGGAGAGGCTCAGGGAGCCGCACAGTCCGGGAAGGTCCGAGGAGGGCGGTGCGCCGACGCGCACCGCCCTCTCGCTGTCAGACCCGGTCCACGGCCACCACGTCGTACTCGGTGTCCGGTGTGGGCTCCACGTCGAAGCGCGCGTTCGGCAGGTAGAGACGGTCGCCCCACGCCGCGACCGTCGTCGGTATGCGGAACCGCGGATCGGTGATCCGTGCCACGGCGGTGCCGTGGGTGCCGGACGCGTTCAGCCGGAAGACGTCGATCGCGTTCTGCCACTGCTGGACGGCGTACAGGGTCCTGCCGAGCAGCAGCAGGCCGTCGCCGTTGGGCAGGCGGGCCTCGCCCAGGTCGACCGCGCGGGCGGTTCCGGTGCGCGGGTCGACGCGCATGAGGCGGCCGCCGTCGGCGAAGGCGTTGACCACGAGCAGTGCGCTGCCGTCGGGCGTGCGCTCGATGCCGTTGGCGGTGAAGTCGTCGCCCTGGGCCCAGTCGCCGCCGAGCGGGACGGTCTCCACGGACTTCGGGGCGCCGTCGCGCGTGAGGAGCAGCTTGTAGAGCTGCGGCGCGAAGGAGTCGGTGAACCAGGCGGCGCCCGGGGTGAGGATCACGTCGTTCACGAAGGTGCCGCCCGTGGCGTACACCTGCTCGGTCTCGCCCGTGCGGGCGTCCGCGGTGCGGATCTCGCCGCTGTCGCCGCCCGCGAGGAAGAGCCTGCCCCGCGGATCGATCTTCAGGCCCACGGTGGGGTGCCCGGCACCGAGGCCCTGAACGACGACGGAGCCGCGGCCGGTGGCGAGGCTCGCCCGGTACACGTCGCCGCCCGCGAGCGAGCCGAAGTAGGCGAAGGGGCGGGCGCCGATGGCGATGCCCTCGGGCTGGAAGCCGGCGGGCAGCGGGAAGCCGGCCGGCCACGCCGTTCCGCGCGTCCCGCGCGTCCCGGCGGCGTGGGCGGCCGTGCCGGTACCGCCGACGAGGGCCGCGCAGGACAGGGCGGCGGTGGCGGCGAGGAGTCTCCTGCGGGCTGAGGACCGTTCTGTGGATGCCACTGTGCGTCCTTCCGCGAAGGGGCCGGCGTGGCCGGCGGAGCGGTCAGCGAAAACGCTCCCACCCCATCACACGACAGATGCCTGCGCTGCCCCGACGGCCGATCGTCCGGCAAGTGGGAGGGGCCCTTCCTCCCCGGTGGGAGGAAGGGCCCCTTCGATGATCCGGGGGTGATCCGGACCCTTTCGGTGGTCCGGACCCCTTCGGTGGTCCCGCGGGACTACAGCGCCACGCCGAGCAGCGCGTCCACCGCCCGCGACACCACGCCGGGCGCCCCGATGTCGGTGCCGCCCTGCTCCTTCTGGAGCGCGGCCCAGCGGTCGACGGCGGCCAGCGCGGCCGGGGCGTCCAGGTCGTTCGCGAGGGCCTCGCGGATCTCCTCGACGAGGGAGTCGGCGGGCGGGCCGTCGGGCCGGGACACCGCCGCGCGCCAGCGCCCGAGCCGGTCCACGGCGTCCTGGAGCACCTGGTCGGTCCACTCCCAGTCGGCCCGGTAGTGGTGGGCGAGCAGGGTGAGCCGGATGGCGGCGGGGTCGACGCCGTCGCGCCGGAGCCGGGAGACGAAGACGAGGTTGCCCTTGGACTTGGACATCTTCTCGCCGTTCAGGGCGACCATGCCGGCGTGCACGTACGCCTTGGCCATGGGGAACTCGCCGGTGAGGACCTGGGCGTGGGAGGCGCCCATCTCGTGGTGCGGGAAGGCGAGGTCGGAGCCGCCGCCCTGGACGTCGAAGCCCATGCCGAGGTGGTCCAGGGCGATGGCGACGCACTCGATGTGCCAGCCGGGCCGGCCGGGACCGAGCGAGCCGCCGTCCCAGCTGGGCTCGCCCTCGCGGGCCGCCATCCACAGCATCGGGTCGAGCGGGTTCTTCTTGCCGGGCCGGTCGGGGTCGCCGCCCCGCTCGGCGGAGAGCAGCCGCATGGCGGCGGCGTCGAGGTTCGAGACCTTGCCGAAGCTCGGGTCGGACTCGACGGAGAAGTAGACGTCGCCGTCGAGATCGTAGGCGGCGCCCGCCTCCCGCAGACGCTCCACGAGCGGCACGATGCCGGGTATGGCCTCGACGGCGCCTATGTAGTGGCGCGGGGGGAGCATCCGCAGGGCGGTCATGTCCTCGCGGAAGAGGGCCGTCTCCTTCTCGGCGAGGGCGACCCAGTCGACGCCGTCCCGCTCGGCCCGCTCGAGAAGCGGATCGTCGACGTCGGTGACGTTCTGGACGTAGTGAACCTGCCGCTTGGTGTCGAGCCACACACGCTGAACGAGGTCGAACGCGTTGTAGGTCGCCGCGTGACCCATGTGGGTCGCGTCGTACGGCGTGATGCCGCAGACGTAGATACGGGCGACGGGACCGGGGTCGAGGGTGACCAGGCCGCCGGTCGCGGTGTCGTGGATCCTCAGGTCGCGGCCCTGACCAGGCAGGGCGGGGACCTCGGAAGCGGGCCAGGCATGCATGTCATGAGCCTAACCGGAGGAAAGTTGCCACTACGAACCGGAGCGGGCCGGTTGACCGGGAAGACACTCTTGCGCGGGGGCCGGCTGTGTGCCGGGGGGTGGCCGCCCGCGGAGGCTTCCGGGCGGCCGTACGGCCGGGTTCCGCCGGTCCACCCGGGGCGGACCGTGCGCCCGGGCGGCTGGCCGGCCGGGTCGGCCATGCGCCCGGGATCGGCTGCGCGGCCGGAGGCGGCGGGGCCCGACGACGGCCGTACGGCCAACGCGGCCGTGTGCCCGGAGGTGGCCTCGCCCGAGGCCCGCCACGTGACCGGAGGCGGCGGTGGCTCCGGGGGGCAGCCGGGCCCGGCTGCTCCGCGCGGCCATGCATCCAGGGGCGGCCGTACGGCCGAGGCGGCGGGCCGCCGACGGCGGCCGGGCGGCCAGAGCGGCCGGTGAGTGGTCCGCTGACGTCCATCCGTCCGACAGTTGGAAGACGCTGCCGTGCGAAGGGCCTGGAAATTTCCGTCGGCGACCGTGCCCTCGGACAGCGGGCCCGCGAGGTGACCGCACTCGCAGAGGCAACCGGGCACACAGGGGCTGCCGCGTGATCGGAGGTGGACCCAAGGGCGGCCAGGGCTCGGCGGCTCCGCCTGCCGGAGCGGCCACGCACCCAGGGGCAGTCGCACGGCCGGCGGCGGCCGGGCCCGTCGACGGCCGTACAGCCAGCGCGGCCGTGCGCCCGGAGGCGGCCGGGCGGCCGGGCGGCCGGGCGGCCGGGCGGCCGGGCGGCCGGGCGGCCGGGCGGCCGGGCGGCCGGGCGGCCGGGCGGCCGGGCGGCCGTGCGCCCGGAGACGGCCGGGCGGCCGGGCGGCCGGGCGGCCGGAGGGATACTGAGGGTCTGGCGCCCGAAGCCTGAGAGGCGCGCCCAAGAATCGCCGCGTAGGCGGAGGCGGCGGTGCGTCACAGTCGGCCGTGTAGCTGTTGGGCGGCCGTGCGCCTGGGGCGGGCGTATGCCGAGGCGGTCGGGCGTCCGGGCTCAGGTCAGGCCGGTGGCCACACGGCGTGCGGGCGGAGCGGCCGTGAGCCCGGGGCCTCCGCGGCCGTGCTGCCTGGTGCACGGAGGCCGCCGAGCGCGCAGGGCCCGCCACGTGACCGGAGGCGGCGGTAGGTCACGGGCGGCCGTGTCCCTGCCGGGCAAGCGTGGGGCCTGGGCGGCGGTCGTACGCCGGGGCGTTCGCAGGCCGGGGCGATCGCAAACCGGGAGTCGGGGGTCGGCGGTCGGTCAGACCGGGGGCCAGGGGATGGCCGGCCATTCGCCGGTCGGCTCCGGGTGCGTGCCGGACGCCAGGAGCGCGTCGACGCGCGCGCGGGTCGCGTCGATCTCCGCCGGTGTGACGAGTGCGGTCAGCGTGCCCGTGAGGTCCCCGCCCGGTTCGAGGGAGCCCTTGAGGCCCTTGAGCACCTCGACGGCCTCCCCGGTGAGGGGCTCCCCCGCCCAGCCCCACAGGAGGGTGCGCAGCTTGTTGTCGACATTGAAGGTGACGCCGTGGTCGATGCCGTAGAGCTGCCCGTCGGCCGTGGTCAGCAGGTGACCGCCCTTGCGGTCGGCGTTGTTGACGACCGCGTCCAGGACGGCGAGCCGCCGCAGCCGCTCGTCGTCGGCGTGCACCAGGAGTGCGGTCCTGCCCTCCCCGACCTCGGCGAACCCGATCGCCTTCCATCCGGGCCCCGGCTCCTCCCCGTCGACGAGGGCGAGGAGTCCGTCCTCCGCGGTGGCCTCGATCCACAGCTGGCACATGCCCTCGCCGTACGGCCCGTCCCGCAGAACGGTGGGCGGGACGAGTCCCCAGCCGGTCGCCTCGGAGACGGCGTAGGCGGCGACCTCCCGCTGGGCGAGGGTGCCGTCGGGGAAGTCCCACAGGGGTCTCTCCCCGGCGACCGGCTTGTAGATGCAGGCGGCCTCCCGGCCCTCATGGGCGACGGTGCAGTACAGGGCCGCGTTGGAGGCGTCGCGGATGCGTCCGCGCACGGTCAGCTCGCCGTTCGCGAGCAGCTCCGCGAAGGCCTGGTCGGTGGTCGTCACGCCCCGCGGCGGTATCCGTTCTGGCGCGGACATACGTGTCCTTCCGGGTCGAGCGGCAGACTGCACAGCGGACACGGCGGCCGGCCGGCGTTGACGACGTCGAGGGCTCTCTTGGCGAAGGCTCGCGCCTGGGCGCCGGTGAGCCGGACCCGCAGCATCGGGGGCCCGTTCTCCTCGTCCTGGAGCAACCGCTCCTCGGCCTCGGCGAGGTCCTCCTCGGTCTCGGCGTCGAGCTCCACGAGGGCCTGCGCCTCGACGATCATGCGCTGCTCCTCGCCGTCCCAGGCGAGGGCCATGGTGCCGACCCGGAACTCCTCCTCGATCGGGGTCTCGAGGGGCGCGGTGTCGGCGATCTCGGCGGGCGCCATGGCGGGCACGGCGGCATTTCCGCCGCTCCGGCGTACGACCTCGTCCAGCAGCTCGTCCATGCGCTCGGCGAGCGCGGCGACCTGGGTCTTCTCCAGGGCCACACTGGTCACTCGGGAGCCGGCGGTGGCCTGGAGGAAGAAGGTACGGCGCCCGGGCAGTCCGACCGTACCGGCCACGAAGCGGTCCGGGGGGTCGTAGAGGAACACCTGACGGGACACGTCCTGTCTCCCTGGGAATCGTGGGTACGTGAACGTCCATGCGTGAACGCGCGTATGCGGACCGCTTCACCCTACTGCGGGCGACGATCACGGTGCGCCCGCACCACCCCCGACCGTGGCCTCGTCGCTCGGCGGCTCCTCGCGCGGCACGAGGGAGGCGAAGTCACCGGTGTCGCCGAGGCGCACCAGAAAGGGCCGCAGCCGGGTGTAACGGATCGCGGTGATGGAACACGGTTCGACGGAGATCCGCTGGAAGAGGTCGAGATGGAGTCCGAGTGCGTCCGCCACGAGCGACTTGATGATGTCGCCGTGCGAGCACATCAGGTAGACGGCGTCGGCGCCGTGGTCGCGCTCCACGCGCGCGTTCCACTCGCGTACCGCCTCGGCGGCTCGGGTCTGCATGGCCCGCATGGACTCCCCGCCGGGGAAGGCGGCCGCGGAGGGATGCGCCTGGACGACCTCCATCAGCGGCTCGTCCTTCAGTTCGGCGAGTTTGCGCCCCGACCAGTCGCCGTAGTCGCACTCCCCGATCCGCTCGTCGGTGTGCACGGGCAGGCCGGGGCGGGCGTCGAGGAGCGGCCGGACGGTCTCCTGGCAGCGTTGCAGGGGGCTCGCGACGACCTCGGCGATCGGCAGGCCCTCGAGCCGCCCGGGCAGCGCGGCGGCCTGTTCGGCTCCGCGCTCGTCGAGGGCGACGCCGGGCGTCCGGCCGGCGAGCACTCCGGAGGTGTTGGCGGTGGAACGTCCGTGCCGGACGAGGATCAGCGTGGGCATGCCGCCCAGGGTAGGCGTACGCCCGGGGGCACAGGTGAACGGCCGAAAGGAGAACGCACTTCGTGATCGTCGACTGCGCCATCTACCGTGACGGGCACCGTTCGGAGGGCCCGCAGGACTTCTCCGACGCGCTCGACGAAGCGCGTGCCGCGGGCGGTTTCGTCTGGATCGGGCTGCACGAGCCCTCCGAGAAGGAGTTCGACCACGTCACTCAGGAGTTCGCGCTGCACCCGCTGGCCGTGGAGGACGCCCTCAAGGCGCATCAGCGTCCCAAGCTGGAGGTCTACGACGACTCGTTGTTCCTGGTGCTGAAGCCGGTGGTGTACGAGCCGGAGAGCGACGCCGTCTCCTCCGGCGAGGTCATGGTCTTCCTCGGCGACTCCTTCGTGGTGACCGTCCGGCACGGCGAGGGTTCGCCGCTGGCGGCCGTACGCAGGCGGCTGGAGCAGGAGCCGGAGCTGCTCGCCAAGGGGCCGACCTCCGTCGTCTACGCGATCGCCGACGCGACCGTGGACCACTACCTGGACGTGGCGACCGAGTTGCAGACGGACCTGGAGGAGTTGGAGGCGGTGGTGTTCTCGCCGGACGGCGGCGGCTCGCGGGACACCGCGTCCCGGATCTACACCTTCAAGCGGCAGATCCTGGAGTTCCGCCGGTCGACCGGACCGCTGACACCGCCGCTGAGCCGGCTCGCGGGCACCGGCGCGTTCGGCTCGGTGCTGCCCTTCGTCAACGAGAAGGCACGGCCCTTCTTCCGGGACGTGAGCGACCACCTCGCGCGCGTGAACGAGTCGGTGGAGGGTCTGGACCGGCTGGTGTCGGACATCCTGTCGGCGCACCTGGCGCAGATGAGCGTCCGGCAGAACGACGACATGCGGAAGATCTCGGCGTGGGCGGCCATGGCCGCGGTCCCCACGATGATCGCGGGCATCTACGGCATGAACTTCGACCACATGCCGGAGCTGCGCTGGTTGTGGTCGTATCCGGCGGTGATCGGGGCCATGGTCGCCCTGGAGGTGCTGCTGTACCGGCTGTTCAAGCGCCGGGGATGGATGTAGGCGCGGTCACGCGCGCGGCGGGGCTCGTCGCTCAGGCGAACTCGGGGGCCGAGCCCGCCGGTCCGCCGGCCGGTCCGCCGAGGGCGTCGCGCCGCTCGGGCGTCTTCAGGGACACCATGCGCCGCCAGCCCGCGAGCCGCTCCCACCCGTAGACGGCGTGGATGCCGGCCGCGAGCAGGGCCGCCTTGGGCCGGGACCAGCCGAGGATGCGGCCCATGTGGGCCATGACGGCGAGGCTGACGTCGCGGTAGACGCGGATCTCGGCGAGCGCGCTCTCGCACAGGGTCCGCTGGATGGCCCGGCCGTGCCCCGCGCGCGCGAAGCGCAGGAGTTCCTCGTGGCAGTAGGCCAGGTGGTTGTCCTCGTCGTGGGAGATCATCCTCACCGCGCGGCCGAGGTCGGGGTGGTCGGCGAAGTGCTTGCGCAGCAGCTCCATCTGTTCGGAGGCGCGCTGCTCGGTGACCCTGCTGTGGGCGAGGTAGGTGACGATGTCCTGCACGGTCAGCGGCCGGTCGGCCTTGAGCTTGTCGTGGGCGAGGCCGATGCCGCCGCGTTCCAGCAGCATCGTGTAGTCGGTCTCGGGCGGGACGGGGACCGGTTCGAGGCCTCGCTTCTTCAGCAGGGCGTTGAAGATCCGCCCGTGTTTGTCCTCGTCGGCACCGTGCCGGGTGATCTTGGGCGCGAGGGCGCGCTCGCTCTGCGGGACGAGGGCCGCGATGCGGGCGTTCTCCCAGCCGCCCTGCGACTCCCCGCTGGCGGCGATGGAGCAGAACAGCCGGAAGGACTCGTCGTTGTCGAGGATCTCCTGGAACAGACTCTTGGCCGAAAGCATCGTGGGGCACCTCTCTGCATCCCGGGGGATGTCGCAGGTTCCGCAGGATTCCGCGAAGAACGAGTCAAATGCGCCGTGATGTGTGCTGCAACAGTTCTGTCGGACAACTCCGCCGAAAGAAGGACCGCGGAAGTCGTGCGCGCGGCGTAACCGCGTGCGACCGCGGCGCGTTGTTCCCCGTGACGGCCGTGGCGGGGAAGACCCCCGAGCCCCCACCACGGCCGCTGAAGAACCCTTCCGCGGACCGCCTCCGGCCGCCTCCGGAGACCCCTCCTCACGCTCTCGGGCCGCTCCTTACGCCAGACCGGCGAGCTCCAGCGCCCGGGCGCCGGCCCGCAGCGAGGCGAGGCGCTCGTCGAGGGTGAAGCCCGCGGGGGCGAGGCTGAGGGTGGTGACGCCTGCCGCGGCGTAGGCCTTCATCCGGTCGGCGATGCGCTCCTCGGAGCCGAGCAGCGTGGTCCGGTCGATCAGGTCGTGCGGTACGGCGGCCGCGGCGCCCTGCTTGTCGCCGGAGAGGTACTTCTCCTGGATCTCGGCGGCCGCCGCCTCGTAGCCCATGCGCCGGGCGAGCTGGTTGTAGAAGTTCTGCTTGGGGCTGCCCATGCCGCCGACGTACAGGGCGGTGTAGGGGCGGAAGGTGTCGGCGAGCCGCTCGACGTCCTTGTCGTCGCCGACGGCCAGCGGCAGGGTCGGGCAGACGTCGAAGCCGTCCAGGGTCTTGCCGGCCTTCTCCCGCCCGGCCCGCAGGTGCTTGATCGCGGTGTCCTCGAGGTGGTCGGCGGACGGGAAGATCAGCAGGGCGCCGTCGGCGATCTCGCCGGTCTGCTCCAGGTTCTTCGGCCCGATCGCGGCGATGTACAGCGGGATGTGCTCGCGCTGGGGGTGCACGGTCAGCTTGATCGGCTTGCCCGGGCCGCCCGGCAGCGGCAGCGTCCAGTGTTCGCCGTCGTACGACAGCCGTTCCCGCGTCATCGCCTTGCGGACGATCTCGACGTACTCGCGGGTGCGGGACAGCGGCTTGTCGAACTTGACGCCGTACCAGCCCTCGGAGACCTGCGGGCCGGAGACGCCGAGGCCGAGACGGAAGCGGCCGCCGGACAGGGAGTCGAGGGTGGCGGCGGTCATGGCGGTCATCGCGGGCTGGCGGGCCGGGATCTGGAAGATGGCGGAGCCGACGTCGATCCGCTCGGTCTGGGCGGCGACCCAGGAGAGCACGGTGGCCGCGTCCGAGCCGTAGGCCTCGGCGGCCCAGCACACGGCGTACCCGAGCCGGTCGGCCTCCTGGGCGACGGCGAGGTTGTCCGCGTCCATTCCGGCACCCCAGTAGCCGAGGTTGATCCCGAGCTGCATGGCCGATTCCCCTTACTGATCAGTAACGACGCTGTTCCGGAGACAGTAGCGCGGGGGCGCCCGCCGGGGGAGGCCGGTGTGGCGAGGGTCGCCCCGGCCAAACGCTCCCCTGCCTGCCCGGAACCGGCCTGCCGCCTCCCGGAATTCGGTTGTCCACAGGCAACCCACGGCCCAGTCATGGCCAGTAATCTCGGCGTTCATGGAGCAGAGGCATCTCGGCCGCACCGGCCTGCGTGTGTCCCGCATCGGGCTCGGCACCCTGACCTGGGGCCGCGACACCGACGAGCACGACGCCGCGGACCTCTTGAAGACGTTCTGGGAAGCGGGCGGGACCCTCGTCGACACGGCGGACGTGTACGGGGACGGGGAGGCCGAGTACCTGCTGGGACGGCTGATAGAAGGCCTGGTTCCGCGCCGGGACCTCATCATCTCGACGAAGGCCGGCAGCGTGCCCGACCCGGACCGCCGTTTCGACGGCTCGCGCGGGCACCTCCTCGCCGCCCTCGACGCCTCGCTCACCCGGCTCGGCACGGACCACGTCGACGTGTGGCACGTACACGCCTTCGACCCGGACACCCCGCTGGAGGAGACCCTCCAGGCCCTCGACATCGCGGTGTCCAGCGGCCGCGCCCGCTACGCCGGCGTCTCCAACTTCTGCGGCTGGCAGCTCGCCAAGGCCGCCACCTGGCAGCTCGCCGCGCCGGGCACCCGGACCCGGCTGGCCAGTACGCAGATGGAGTACTCGCTGCTCCAGCGCGGCGTGGAGCGCGAGGTGCTGCCGGCCGCGCTGGACCTGGGCATCGGTCTGCTGCCCTCGTCGCCGCTGGGCCGGGGCGTCCTCACCGGCAAGTACCGGGGCGACGCCATGCCCCCGGACTCGCGCGGCGCCTCCGACCACTTCGCGCCCTTCGTCGAGCCGTACCTCGACGACACCGCGAGCCGCATCGTGGACGCCGTGACCACCGCGGCGGACGGGCTGGCGGTGACCCCGCTCCAGGTCGCCCTCGCCTGGGTCCGCGACCGGCCCGGCGTGACCGCCCCGATCGTCGGGACACGCACCGCGCAGCAGCTCACGGCGGTGTTGTCAGTGGAGGCCCTTAGTCTTCCTGACGAGATCTGCCGGGCGCTCGACGACGTGTCGGCGCCCGTGCACCGCTATCCCGATCACGACTGGAGCACGCTGTGAGCACGGAGCCGGAGACCACGGAGAACACCGGGCCGGGGACACCGGACGACGCCTCACCGACCGAGGGCACCGGATCCCCGCAGCCTGCGGAGGAGCGCCAGGACGCGGCCTCCGAGCACGCGGCGGAGACCGGGGCCCACGGCTCCGAGCACACGGCGGGGACCGCGGCCGACGGCTCCGGGACCGGCGCCGGCAGCCGTGCGCCGGGCTCCGCGGCCGGGGCTGACACCGCGTCCGACGGCTCAACGGACACGGCGGAGACGACGGCCGACGGCTCCGAGGCCGCGGAGGGCGGTGGCGGCCAGGAGTCCGAGGCCGGCGGAGCCGGCGGCGGGGAAGGCGCCCCGCAGCTCTCCGAGGCCGAGGCGGAGCTCGCCGCGCAGAAGCTGGAGCGGGAGCGGATCGAGCGGCGCAAGGCCGAGAAGAGGACGCCCATCGACAGCGGCGCCAAGCTCAGCGGCAAGGCGGCCGACCTGCTCGCGGCCGTACGGGCCGTGGAGGGCGGCGCGAAGCCCGCCGCCACCGTGTTCAGCGCGCCCGAGCCCGAGCCCACCCCTCGCCCGGCGGCCCCGGAGCCCGTTCGGCGACCGCAGCCGGTGGCCGCCGAGCCCGCCGCCGTCGCCTCGGTGCCCGCCCGGGAGACCGTCGAGGCCGTACGGCGCGTCCTGACCGGGGGTGGCGCGCCCGAGGCGCTGGCGCCGCAGGTCGCCGCCGTCCTCGGCGAGGGCGCCGAGGTCGTGCTGGCCGAGGACCCCTGGCAGTTGCTCCGCGTCCCCGGGGTCCGGCCCGAACAGGCCGACGGCTTCGCGCGGGCGCGGCTGGGCGCGGAGTGCTCCCCGGACGACGAGCGGCGGGGCCGCGCGGTGACGGTGTGGCTGCTGGAACAGGCGGCGCTGGCCGGGCACACCGCCCTGGAGCTGCCCACCCTGACGGCCGCGCTCACCCAGCGGGGCGTGCCGGACGCGGACGCGGCCGTGCAGAGCACGGTCGCGGAGGGCGAGGCCCTCGTCTTCCAGGACGCCCTGGAGGAGCCCGGGACCGCGCCGGCCAGGGCGAGTGACACCGCGGAGCCGCGGGAGTCGGAGGACGACGACGAGGAGGCCGCCCGCCCGGTCCGGGTCCTGGTCGCTCTGGAGCGGTACGCGCTCGCGGAGGAGAGCCTCGCCGACGGCCTGGCCCGCCTGGTCAACTCCCTGTCCAAGGAAGCTGCCGAGGAATGGGAGTCGGCCGCGGCGACGGCCCGCGGCAGCACGGCCGAGCTGATCCGCGCGGTCGCCGGGCACGGCCTGGTGCTGCACACCGGCGGTGAGGCGGCCCGTGCCGAAACGGCGGCCCTGCTCACCGCCGCCCGCGCCCTCGGCCTGCGTGCCGTCGCCGCCTGTCACACACCGGACGGACGGCGCGGGTTCGCCGCCCTGCTGGACGACCGCGACGGTGCCGTCGTCACCCTCCCCGGTCTGCTCTCCGGAGCCGAGGGACCCGGCCGCGACGCCGACGGCGCCCTCGCTCTCGACCTGCTGGTCCTGCTGGACGCGCCGCAGGTGGACGTGGAGAGCGCCGCGATGGTGGTGGAGGCGCTGCCCGACGGAGCCCGGCTGGTGCTCAGCGGGGACCCGGCACTGCTCTGGTCGGCCGGGCCCGGGCGGGTCTTCGCCGACCTGCTGGCCGCGCGCGTGTGCCCGCAGGTGGCCTCGCGCACCCCTGATCCCGGCCCGCTGGGCGAGCTGGTCTCCGGCATCGGCGTCGGCGAGCTGAACCAGGTGGACGCGCCCGGCAAGGAGATCGTGATCGTGCCGGTGCGGGACGCGGGCGAGGCCGTGCACCGGACCGTGCAGCTCGTCGCGGACTCGGTGCCGCGGGCCTTCGGCATCGCCCCGGAGCAGACGGTGGTGATCACCCCGGGCCACGGCGGCGCGGCCGGCACCCGCGCGCTGAACGCCGCGCTGAAGGAGCGCCTCAACCCCGGACCCGGCCGCTTCGGCGGTTTCGACCCCGGTGACCTGGTCGCCTACTCCCCCGCGCCGGGCCGGACGGTGCCGGGCCGGGTCGTGACGGCCGACGCGGACGGGCTGCACCTGTCCTGCGCGGGCGCCCCCGTGGTCGTACCGCGCGAGCGGGTCGACCAGTCCGTGCGGCACGGGTGGGCGCTGACCGCGCATCAGGCGGTGGGCGCCCGATGGCCGGCGGCGGTCGTGGTGCTGCCGGGCGACGCCGCGCAGGCCCTGTCCCGCCCCTGGGTCTACACGGCCTTCGGCCGGGCGGAGCGTCACCTCTCCGTGGTCCACGGGGTGGAGCAGGCCCTGCCGCGAGCCGTCGCCGAGGTCCCGCCCAAGCCGCGCACCACCCGGCTGCCCGTCCTGTTGCGGACGCAGGTGCCGGCGGCGGGCTGACGGACGGCAGAACGCGGACGGCGGCGGTGCCGGAGGTTCCCCCTCCGTCACCGCCGCCGTCCGGCGGGTCGGCCCCGGGCTACCGGTCGACGCGGTCCACGTCGAGCGGCTCCAGGTCCTCGTCCTCGTCCAGGTCGCCGTCGACATCGTCCTCGCCGTCGAGATCCTCCTCGACGTCGTCCTCCACGTCCTCGGTGTCCTCGATGTCCTCGACGCCCCGCGTGTCCTCGATGTCGTCGTCGAGGTCGTCGTCGAACACCGAGCTCACGTCGAAGCGGCAGACCACCCGCTGCGGGTCGAGCTGCTCGAAGGGCGTCTCCAGCCATTCACCCGGCTCGGCCGGTTCGTCGGCGGCCAGCACCCACAGCGTGGAGTCGCCCTCCTCCAGGCCGAACTCCTTGTGCCGGGAGGCGACCTCGTCCGGCTCGAACTCGCCGAACAGCAGCCCCAGCGCCCCGTGGATCGTGCCCGAGGCGGTGTTGTCCGCGCCGGCCACGCCGTCGTCCTCCACCGCCTCGACCCGCTCGGCCTGCGCCAGCAGCCGCTGCGGCTCCACGACGGCGTAGTCGCGGCGGATCAGGACGCTCAGCGCGTTCGGTTCCTCGGGTCCCGAGTACGGCGGCAGCGAGTCGTCGGCGCCGGGGATCTCGAAGGGGGTGACCTCGTCGTAGCGGTCGTAGAGCAGTTCGTCGTACGCCTCCGCGGCCGCGGCCAGCTGGTTGAACGCCTCGTAGACGGCCGGGTCGTCCTCTCCCGTCCTGCTCTCGACCGCGGCCAGGTGGCGGTCGAGCGCGGTCTTGACCGCCTCGACGGCGGCGCGTACCTCGGCAGCGGTGGGCTGCGCAGCATCAGACATAGTGCAGACGCTATCCGTACCGAGCCCCAGCCCGCACAATAGATGCGATGCCGGAATACGAATTTGTCGACGTGTACGTACCGCGCGGGGTCTCCCGCAAGGAGGCGACACGTCTGCTGACGGACCATGCCGAGTACGGACACTGGGAGTTGCACCGCCTGAGCCTGCTGCGCGACGGCAGCCGGAAGGTGCGGTTGCGCCGGCGGATCATCCGCCAGGTACGGGCCACGTGGTGAGTTGAACATGACGGAAACGGAGCGGGCCCCGCGGCGGCGGGGCCCGCTCCGTCGTGTGCGGCGCCGGGGTGCGGCGGGCGGTCACATCGAGGCGCGCGCCTTGCGGTAGAGCACCGCGCCCGCGAGCAGCATGCCCGCGCCGGCCGGCAGGGCGAGGCCCAGCGGCAGCTCGCTGCCGGTCTCGGCGAGCTGTGCGGAGGAGGTCTGCGCGGGCCGGTGAGCGGTCGAGTTGCCGGCCGGGGTCATGCGCTCGGGGGTGGAGGGCGCGCCCTGGGGGCCGGTCGGGCTGTCGCCGAAGTCGGCCGGCTTGCCGGGTCCGGGCTTGGCGGGCGTCTCCTGGTCGTCGCCGGGAGGGGTGCCGTAGTCGGGACCGGGACCGCTGTCGTTGACGCACTTGTTGCCGAGCGTCGGGTTGAGGGCGCCGACGACGTTGACGCCGTTGCCGCAGACGTTCACCGGCACGTGGACCGGTGCCTCGACGTGGTTGCCCGAGGCGACGCCGGGCGAGTCGTTGGTGTGTCCGTCCGCGTGCGCGCCGCCGGAGCCGCCGTTGCCGCCTCCGCCGCCGTAGCCGTCGTCGTCCTTGCCGTCGGTGCTCTGGTTGGTGCAGGCGTTGCCCATGGCCGGGTTGAGGATGCCGACGACGTCGACGGTGTTGCCGCAGACGTTGACCGGCACGTCGATCGGCGCCTGCACCGTGTTGCCCGACAGGACGCCGGGCGAGTGGGAGGCGGACCCGTTCGCCGCCGAGTCGGCGTGGGCGTAGCCGCCGGCGGCGGCGATCACACCGGTCGCCGCCGCCACGGTCATGAGGCTCTTGCGGGTGACCTGTCGCATTACTGAATCCCTGCTTTCGATTTCGTCCCGAATTGCTCGCATCATTCCAGCTCCGCGATTGCTTCGGGTTCTTCGATTTCTTCGGCTTTTCCTTCGACTTCCACAGGAAGTGACGCGGAAAAAGGCCGGTCGGCCCCGGAGCGCATGGCGCGCGCTCCGGGGCCGACGGTGTGGACGACCCCTCAGCGGGTCGGCGTCACTTGTTGATGCAGACGTTGCCGAAGGCGGGGTTCAGCAGCCCGATCACCGAGATCGTGTTGCCGCAGACGTTCACGGGGACGTGCACGGGAACCTGGACCACGTTGCCGGAAACGACACCCGGGGAGTGCACGGCGGCACCCTGGGCACCCGAGTCGGCGACGGCCATGCCCGCACCCGCGAGAACCAGACCACCGGTGGCAGCCGCAGCAGCGACGACCTTCTTGATCATTATTCCTCCTTGTTGGCAAAAGCGATCCCAAGTAGCGGATCGCATCACCAATAACGACGAGGAATTAATGAGGCTACGCGCTTATCGTCGCATTCACTCTTCCCAGTCACGCCCGCACACGCTGGCGAATACTGCAGTGTCGATTCAGTGGGCCAATTCGGGACAATTCCACGCCCCGAAGAGGGTTCAGGACGCGTCGATGAAGCGGTCGAGCACCCGCACCCCGAACTGCAGCCCGTCCACCGGCACCCGCTCGTCGACGCCGTGGAACATGCCGGCGAAGTCCAGCTCCGGCGGCAGCTTCAGCGGCGCGAAGCCGAAGCCGCGGATGCCGAGGTCGTCGAAGGACTTGGCGTCCGTGCCCCCGGAGAGCATGTAGGGGATGGCCTTGGCGGTGGGGTCCTCGGCGAGCAGCGCCGACTGCATCGCCTCCACCAGCGACCCGTCGAAGGACGTTTCCACGGCCTTGTCGGAGTGCACGTCCTCCCGACGCACCTTCGGGCCGAGGATCCGGTCGAGGTCGGCGAGGAACTCCTCCTCGTGCCCCGGCAGGAAGCGCCCGTCGACGTGGGCGGTGGCCTCGCCCGGGATGACGTTGACCTTGTAGCCGGCGCCGAGCTGGGTCGGGTTGGCCGTGTTCCGCAGGGTCGCGCCGATCAGCTTGGCGATACCGCCGAGCCGGGCGAGGGTCGACTCCATGTCCTCCGGGTCCAGCTCGGTGCCGAGGGCGTCGCCGAGCTCGTCGAGGAAGGCGCGGGTCGTCTTGGTCACCCGCACCGGGAACTCGTGCCGCCCGAGCCGGGCGACCGCCTCCGACAGCTCGGTGATCGCGTTGTCCCGGTGGATCATCGAACCGTGGCCTGCGGTGCCGGCGACGGTCAGCTTCATCCAGTGCATGCCCTTCTCGGCGGTCTGGATCAGGTAGAGCCGCCGCTGCTCGTTCACCGTGAAGGAGAACCCGCCCACCTCGCTGATCGCCTCGGTGACCCCTTCGAACAGGTCGGGGTGGCGGTCCACCAGGTACCGGGCGCCGTACGTGCCGCCCGCCTCCTCGTCGGCGAGGAACGCGAGGACGATGTCGCGCGGGGGCCTGCGCCCGCTGCGCAGCCGGTCACGCACGACCGCGAGGGTCATCGCGTCCATGTCCTTCATGTCGACGGCGCCCCGCCCCCACACGCACCCGTCGGCGACCTCGCCGGAGAAGGGGTCGTGGGTCCAGTCGGCCGCGTTGGCCGGCACGACGTCGAGGTGGCCGTGGATGAGCAGCGCGGGCCGGGACGGGTCCTCGCCCTCGATGCGGGCCACCGTGGAGGCGCGACCCGGGTGCGACTCGAAGATCTTCGGCTCCAGCCCCACCTCGGCGAGCTTCTCGGCGACCCACTCGGCCGCCTTGCGCTCGCCCGGGCCCGAGTGGTCGCCGTAGTTGCTGGTGTCGAACCGGATCAGCTCGCGGCAGAGGTCCACGACCTCGTCCTCGCCGGTGACGCCCCTGGCCGTGTCGTCCGTCGCACTCACGCTGGTTCCTCCCGCTGTCACTGCTGGTGGTTGCCCTCATCCTCCCCCGCCCGCCGTCCTCGCCCAAGACTGCTCCCGGCCCGTCACACGTCGTTCACGCCGGATGCGGCGGCACGGCCGGCCACCCGTGATCGGGCACCCCCGAAAGCCTGGTAATGTTTACGACGTCGCCGCGAGGGAAACCCCGCACGACAGACACCTTGTCCGGGTGGCGGAATGGCAGACGCGCTAGCTTGAGGTGCTAGTGCCCTTTATCGGGCGTGGGGGTTCAAGTCCCCCCTCGGACACGCGAGAAGAGCGAGGGCCGCGACCACCAGGTCGCGGCCCTCGCTCGTGGTGCGGGCGTCTTCCCCACCGCGGAGGTCGCTGCCCCCGCTCCCCGTGGCCGGAGCCGGGCGCCGGTCCAGCACAATGGCCGCCATGAACACCCGTGCCTGCCCCTGCGGTCTCCCCCGGCCCTACGACGCCTGCTGCGGCCGCTACCACTCCGGCGCCGCCGCGCCGACCGCCGAGGCCCTGATGCGGTCGCGGTACAGCGCCTTCGTGACGGGGGAGGCGGGGTACCTGCTGCGGACCTGGCATCCGCGGACGCGGCCCGGGCGGCTCGAGCTCGATCCGGGGCTGCGGTGGACCGGGCTGGAGATCCTCGACACGGTGGACGGCACCGCGTTCCACTCCACGGGGATCGTGGAGTTCCGGGCCTCCTACCGGGGCGGCGCGCTGCGTGAGCGGAGCCGGTTCGAGCGGTTCGACGGGGTCTGGGTGTACGTCGACGGGGAGTTCCCGCCGCAGTAGCGGGTCCCCGGGCCCCGGGTCACGGCGCGAGGATGTCCAGTTCCTGGAGCGCCCCCAGGGTGATCTCCCGGGTCAGCTCCTCCGCGCGGTCCGCGTCGCCCTCGCGGACGGCCTCGGCGACCCGGACGTGGAGGGTGACGGCGGCCGGGGCGGGGTCCTCGAACATGACCTCGTGGTGGGTCCGGCCGGCCAGGACCTCCGCGACGACGTCACCGAGGCGCGCGAACATCTCGTTGCCGGAGGCCGTGAGGATCACCCGGTGGAAGGCGACGTCGTGGACGAGGTACTCCTCCAGCCGGTGGCCGCGTGAGTTGGCGACCATGCCGAGCGCGCACTCGGTCAGCTCGGCGCACTGCTCCGCCGTGGCGTTCTGCGCCGCCAGGCGCGCCGCGGCCGGTTCGACGGCGGACCGCAGGACGGTGAGCGAGCGCAGCTGGTGGGGGCGGTCGGCGCCCTCCAGGCGCCAGCGGATGACCTGCGGGTCGTAGACGTTCCACTCGGCCTTCGGGCGTACGGTCACGCCCACCCGGCGGCGGGACTCGACGAGGTGCATGGACTCGAGGACGCGGACCGCCTCGCGCATCACCGAGCGGGAGACGTCGAATCGCTGGGCCAGTTCGTCCGTGCGCAGGACGCTGCCCGGAGGATACTCGCCGGCGGTGATCGCGGGGCCGAGGGTGTCCAGTACATGGCCGTGCAGACCCCGGCCCGGTGTGGTCATGCACTCAGCGTACGGGGTACGTCACGACGCCAAAAAGTCAGACTTATATGTCACAGACTCTTGTATTCGTCGTACCTAATGGGTTTCAGTTGCGTCGACATCACGTGTCGACGGAGACAGCAGGACAGTACGGAGACAGCAGGACAGTGAGGCAGCGATGAGTACCCCCCATGTCGTCGTGGTCATGGGCGTCGCGGGCACCGGGAAGACCACCATCGGTCCCCTGCTCGCGGCCCGGCTCGGCGTCCCGTACGCCGAGGGCGACGACTTCCACCCGCAGGCCAACATCGCCAAGATGTCGGCCGGCACTCCGCTCACCGACGAGGACCGGTGGCCCTGGCTGGACGCCATCGGCACCTGGGCGCAGGAGAGGGCGGGGCTCGGCGGGGTGGTGAGCTGCTCGGCACTGAAGCGGTCCTACCGGGACCGGCTGCGGGCCGCCGCGCCGGACCTGGTGTTCGTGCATCTGGCGGGCGACCGCGCGCTGATCGAGGACCGGATGTCGCACCGGCAGGGGCATTTCATGCCGACCGCGCTGCTCGACTCCCAGTTCGCCACCCTCCAGCCGCTCCAGGAGGACGAGGCCGGGGTCGTGGTGGACGTGTCGGGCAGCCCCGAGGAGATCACCCGACGGGCCGCGTCGGCCCTGACGGCGCTTTCCGAGCCGACCGCCTGACCCCCACACCCCCTCCCCCATCCCCCGTACCTGTAAGGGACACCCGTGACCAGACTCAGCGTCGAGATGCTGGCAGCGGACACCGTCGAGCCGATCACCTCGGCCGGCCACGCCCAGCTGGGCATCGCCGTGCTGGCGGGCATCGCCGTCATCGTCCTGCTGATCACCAAGTTCAAGTTGCACGCCTTCCTGGCGCTGACCATCGGCTCGCTCGCGCTCGGCGCGTTCGCCGGGGCACCGCTCGACAAGGCCATCACCAGCTTCACCACCGGCCTCGGCTCCACGGTGGCCGGAGTGGGCGTGCTGATCGCGCTCGGCGCGATCCTCGGCAAGATGCTCGCCGACTCCGGCGGCGCCGACCAGATCGTCGACACGATCCTCGCGAAGGCGGGCGGCCGTTCGATGCCGTGGGCGATGGTGCTGATCGCCTCGGTGATCGGCCTGCCGCTGTTCTTCGAGGTCGGCGTCGTGCTGCTGATCCCGGTCGTGCTGATGGTCGCCAAGCGCGGCAACTACTCGCTCATGCGGATCGGCATCCCCGCCCTCGCCGGTCTGTCCGTGATGCACGGACTCGTTCCGCCGCACCCGGGCCCGCTCGTCGCCATCGACGCGGTGCAGGCCAACCTCGGCGTCACGCTGGCGCTGGGCGTCCTGGTGGCCATACCGACGGTGGTCATCGCCGGTCCCCTCTTCTCACGGTTCGCCGCCCGCTGGGTGGACGTCCCCGCCCCGGAGCGGATGATCCCGCAGCGCCCCTCGGAGGAGCTGGAGAGGCGTCCCGGGTTCGGCGCCACGCTGGCGACCATCCTGCTGCCGGTGGTGCTGATGCTGGCCAAGGCGCTGGTCGACATCGTCGTGGACGACCCCGAGAACACCGTGCAGCGCGTCTTCGACGTCGTCGGCTCCCCGCTGATCGCCCTGCTCGCCGCCGTGCTCGTCGGCATCTTCACGCTGGGCCGGCCCGCCGGATTCTCCAAGGAGCGGATCTCGCAGCTCGTCGAGAAGGGTCTCGCGCCGATCGCGGGCATCCTGCTGATCGTCGGTGCGGGCGGTGGTTTCAAGCAGACGCTGATCGACTCCGGTGTCGGGCAGATGGTGCTGGAGATCTCCGGGGACTGGTCGATCCCGGCGCTGCTGCTGGCCTGGCTGATCGCGGTGGCGATCCGGCTGGCGACCGGTTCGGCGACGGTGGCGACGGTCTCGGCGGCCGGCCTGGTCGCTCCCCTCGCGGCCGACATGTCCACGACCCACGCGGCCCTGCTGGTCCTGGCCATCGGCGCCGGCTCGCTCTTCTTCAGCCACGTCAACGACGCCGGGTTCTGGCTGGTGAAGGAGTACTTCGGGCTGAGCGTCGGCCAGACCATCAAGACCTGGTCCGTGATGGAGACGATCATCTCGGTCGTCGCCGGCGGTGTGGTCCTGCTCCTCTCGCTGATCATCTAGAAGTACGGCGATGCGTCACCCCCTGTTCGACGTCCGCGGCCGTAGGGCCCTGGTCACCGGTTCCAGCCGGGGCATCGAAACCTCGCGCTCGCCCGCGGTCCGGCGGAGGCCGGCTGCACGGTGGTCCTCAACGGCCGGGACCGCGAGCGCCTCGAGCATGCCGCCGCGGAGCTTCCCGGCGACGCGGTGCACACGGCCGTGTTCGACGTCACCGACGGGGCGTCGGTGCGGGCCGGGATCGCGGACGTCGAACAGCGGGTCGGCCCGCTCGACATCACTTCGGCGCCTCCTGAGCGGGCGGGTGTCTGCTCACCCGCGCCAGAGCGGATGCTCCCGCTGCGCCCACTCCCGGCTCACCGCCCCCGTCCGCATGCCCCGCCGGGCCTCCGGATCGCCCAGGGCCATGCCGATGTGCCCGGCGAGGACGATGCCGATCGTCAGGGCCAGCCAGTCGTGGACGAAGGTGGCGCTGGTGCGCCACATGATCGGGGTGAGGTGGGTGAACCACATGATCAGCCCCGTGCCGAGCATCACCAGGGTGGCTCCGGCGATCCAGGCGGCGTAGATCTTCTGCCCCGCGTTGAACTTGCCGGCCGGCCGTGACTCCCGGCGCCGGTCGCGGCGGAGGGCGGCGCCCAGCCAGCGGCGGTCGTGCGGGCCGAAGCGGTTGAGGTGACCGAGGTCGGCGCGGAGGGCGCGGGAGGCGAGGCCCGCCAGGACGGGCACGGGCAGGGCGAGGCCGGCCCATTCGTGGACGCGGACCACCAGCTCGCGGCGGCCGACGAGCTGTGCGAGTTCGGGGACGTAGAGGAAGGCCGCGGTCAGCACGCAGACGCCCATCAGCAGGGCCGTCGTACGGTGCACCCAGCGTTCGGCCGGGCTGAAGCGGCGGATCCTCGTGGTGGCCGGGGCGACCTCAGCTCGTAGGCTCATCGTCGCGTCCGTTCGAGCGGCCGACCCAGGCGTCGACGTCGTAGCCGCGCTGCTCCCAGTAGCCGGGCCGCACCTTCTCTGTGACGGTGATGCCGGAGAGCCACTTGGCGGACTTGTAGAAGTACATGGGGGCGACGTAGAGGCGGACGGGGCCGCCGTGGGCGTGGCTCAGGTCCTCGTCCCGCATGCGCAGGGCGACCAGGACGTCGGCGCGGCGGGCCTGGGCGAGCGTGAGGCTCTCGGTGTAGGCGCCGTCGAAGCAGGTGAAGCGGACCGCGCCGGCCTGTGCGCGGACGCCGGCCGCGTCCAGCAGCGTGGACAGGCGTACGCCTTCGAAGGACGTCTCGGGCACCCGCCAGCCGGTGACGCACTGGACGTCCCTGACCAGGCGGGTCTGCGGCAGGGCCCTGAGGTCGGCCAGGGTGTGGATGGCGGGGCGGTCGACGAGGCCGTCGACGGTGAGGCGGTAGGTCTCGGCGTTCTTGTGCGGGACGGAGGACGCCACCGAGTAGTAGCGGAAGCCGCCGCCGTTGGGGAGCAGTCCGGTGAGTCCGGTGGGGTCCTTGTCGGCGGCACCGCCGAGGAAGCCTTCCAGGCCCCGCTGGAGGGTGGGCGCCGTGACGACGCCGAGGGCGCCCAGGCCGAGGGTGCCGAGGAGGACCCGGCGGCCGACGGGGGCTCCGCGTTCCTCGGGCTGTTCGGGGTTCACGGGACCATTCGAGCACTCGCGGGCGAGGCGGGGCCAGGGATCGAGGGACGCCGTCAGAATTCCGTCATCACTTCCCGCGCGGATCTCCCAGCGTGCTCCGGCGGCCGGGCGCCGCCGAGCGCTCCTTCCCGCGCCGCGCGGAAGGCGGTGTACGGGTCGCGGTCCGGGTACGACCAGGGCGCCGGGGTGACGTGGTCACCGATGCGGTGGAACAGGGGTGCCGCCTCGGCGGGCCGTCCCTCGCAGACCTTGGCGTGGGCGAGGAAGTTCAGGTCGACCAGGCGGCGCGGGTGGCCGTCGTGCTCCCACTCCAGCCACCAGTCGAAGGCGGCCTTCATCACGTCCCGGGCCCGGTGGTCGCGCCAGTGCGCGGCCGTCGCCGGGTCGGCGGGCGCGAGGCCGTGGGAGGCGAGGGCGCGGTAGCGCTCGGCGTGCGCGACGATCGGGAGGATGGCGAGCGGGGAGTCGGCGGGGGCCTGTTCGGCGGCCCAGGCGGCGAAGTCGTAGACCTCGTGCAACGGGTCCGGGCCGGCGGCGGCGCGGCGCTCGGCGAGCAGGGCGACCATCAGGTGGTGGGCGTGGTGGTGGTCGCGGTGGCGGGCCCGGATCTCCTCGAAGATCCGGACGGCGTCGGAGGAGCCGTCGCGCTCCAGCATCAGCAGGCCGAGCCAGGGTGTGGGATCGGCGGGCGTACGCCCGGCGGCGTCCCGGCAGGCCGCGCGGGCGCGGTCCGGGTCCTCCTTGCCGCGGAGGGCGCGCCGCACCTGGGCCAGGGCGAGCAGGACGGCCGCGTCGGCGGAGCCCGGTTCGGCGAGCAGCCACTCGTGGGCCCAGGCGGCGGCGTACGGTTCGAGGGCGAGGACGGCGACGCGGTGGCCGCGGCGGTCCCAGTCGTCGCCGGTGTGGGCGAGCAGGGAGCGGGCGCTCTGCCAGCGGCCTTGCGCCAGCGCGGCGCGGGCGGCGGAGAGATCGGTGTCGTCCAGGGCCGCGCCCGGGTCCGCGTCGGGCGGGCGGGCCGCGCGATCGCGGTCTCGCTCGTGGTCTCGGTCCCGGTCGACCGGGAGGGGGGATGGGGGCACCGCGGGACTTCCTCATCCTCCTCGGTGACGGGCCTCACGTCGGCCCGCGATCGGCCGATCACCCACAGCAAAACCCCGGGGGCGCCCGTCGTCAAGGGCCGGGGTCACATGACAGGTGTCAACTGGCCACCGTCCCAGGGGACTTGATCGCGCCCCACCCCTGGTGGGCACGGTGCGCACCGCCGCGGTGTGGCGTACGCCATGGCGCCGCCCGGCCCGGTCGCGCAGCATGGGCTACGGTCGCCCCCGCGTCCCCGGCCCCGCGCCGGTCCCGTCGGACGCCGTGACCGCGTCAGCCGCCCGGTACCGGGGTCCTACCCCGAAGCCGTGTCCGGGCGCCCCCAGGGCTCCGCGAGCGCTGGGACGCCGCAGTCGGCCGCTACGCCCTCCCGTGGCCCGACCCGATCATCGAGGTACTCAGCGTGTCGGTTCTGGTTCTGGTTCTCGCCGTGAGCGCCGCCTGCTGTCTGGGCTTCGGATTCGTCCTCCAGCAGAACGCGGCCCAGAAGGCTCCCCTCGGCGACTTCCTCTCGCCCCGGCTGCTGCTCGACCTGATGCGGGTGCCGCGCTGGCTGGGCGGCATCGGGCTGATGGCGGCCGGCATGGTCCTGGGCGCGATCGCCCTCGGCAACGGGGAGATCTCCCTGGTCGAGCCGCTGCTGGCGACGAACCTCCTCTTCGCCCTCGCCCTCTCCCGCCACCAGACCAGGCAGTCCCTGGGCCGTCAGGGCTGGGCGGGACTGCTGCTGCTCGCGGGCGGGGTGACCGCGTTCATCGTGGCGGGCGAGCCGCGCGGCGGCACGGCGGTCGACGATCCGCTGCGGCACTGGCTGATCATCGGTGTGATGGTCGGACTCGCCCTGCTGCTCACGGCGTACGCCAAGCGGTCACGGCTGTCCGCGGCCCCGGTGCTGCTCGCCCTCGCGGCGGGGCTCCTCTACGGCGTCCAGGACGCGTTGACCCGGGTCAGCGGGGAGCTCTTCGCCGAGGGCGGCCTCCTCCAGCTGCTGACCGGCTGGCAGCCGTACGCCGTGCTGCTCCTCGGGATCACCGGGCTCATCCTCGTGCAGAGCGCGTTCGAGACGGCGCCGCTGCGCATGTCGCTGCCCGCGCTGACCGGGGCCCAGCCGCTCGCCGGGATCATCTGCGGGGTCGGCTTCCTCGGGGACCGGCTGCGCACCGACGCCGGCGCGCTGGCCTGGGAGGCGGCGGGACTCGCGGCGGTCGTCGCGGGCATCGTGCTGCTGGGGCTGCATCCGGCGATGCCGCAGGGCGCGGCCGTGCCGGAGCGGGTGCGCGCACGCGTACTCCAGCCTCAGTGACGCCGGCGGGCCCGCCCCTGCTTGGATGGGCCCATGAGCGCTGCTGACGAGATCCTCGACGTCGTCGACGAGCACGACCGGGTCATCGGACAGTCCCCACGGGGCGAGGTCTACGCGGAGGGCCTGCGCCACCGCTGCGTCTTCATCCAGGCGAGGGACGCGGACGGCCGGATCTTCGTCCACCGCCGCACCCCCGGCAAGCTGGTCTTCCCCTCCCTCCACGACATGTTCGTCGGCGGTGTGGTCGGCGCGGGCGAGGCCTACGACGACGCGGCCCTGCGCGAGGCCGAGGAGGAACTCGGCGTGCGCGGGCTGCCCCGGCCGGAGTTCCTCTTCAAGTTCCTGTACGACGACGGCGCCGGTCTGAGCTGGTGGTCGGCCGTCTACGAGGTGCGCTGCGCGCTGCCCGTGCGTCCCCAGGTGGAGGAGGTCGCCTGGTACGGCTTCCTGTCCGACGAGGAGGTCGAGCGGCGGCTGTCGGAGTGGGAGTGGGTGCCGGACGGGCTGGCGGCGTACGAGCGGCTCAGGGCCTTCCGGGCGGGGGGCTGAGCGGCGCGGGCGCCGCGCAGGAGGGCGGCGGTGCCGCCGGTCCCGCCGCCGAGCGGTCCGTCGCCCGGCAGCGCTTCTCCTGACGGGCGCCGGGTAGGGTCCTGCGCGTGATCGAGTTCCTACGGAACGTCCGGTTGTGGTTCGCGCCCGAGGCGGTGCGTCGGGAGGGGAGCACGCCCGACTACCGGTTCTCGCTGGCCAACGAGCGTACGTTCCTGGCGTGGCTGCGCACCGCGCTCGCCCTGATCGGCGGCGGGTTCGCGGTGGACCAGTTCCTGCCGGACCTGCGGTGGGGGTGGCGGGTCGGGCTCGCCCTCGCGCTGCTGGCGGCGGGCGTCCTGTGCTCCTTGCGCGCGGTGAACCACTGGGTTCGGTGCGAGCGCGCGATGCGGCGGGGCGAGGACCTGCCGGCGTCGCGCTTCCCGGCGCTACTGAGCCTCGTCGTCGCGGTGGTGGCCGTCGCGATGGTCGTCGTGGTGCTGCTCGGGTGGGAGGGGTGAGCGGCGAACGCGATCCCGGGCTCCAGCCCGAGCGGACCCGGCTCGCCTGGCGGCGGACGACGCTGTCGAGTACCGTCGCCGCGGTCCTCGCCGTGAGGACCGCGCTGCACGGCGGTGCGACACCCGTCGCGATCGTCATCTGCGCCCTGTGCTGCGCCCTCTGGCTGGGCTTCCTGCTCCTCGCCCACCACCGGATCCGCGTCCTGGCCTCGGCGACCGCGCCCCCGGCCCTGGCCGCGCGCCAGGCCACGGCCATGGCGTTGTGCGCGGTGGCGATGGCGGTGTGCGGGGCGGCCCTGGTGCTGTAGCCGGGGTGTCAGGCAGGCGCCTGACTGCCGTCACCCTCCTCCGCGGCGCCGCTCGCCGTCACGGCCCGCGCGCCCGCTCCCCCTCCCGGCCCGCGCACCCCGCTCCCCCTCACCACGCCATCTCCTCCCTCTCCCACTCCACCGTCACCACGATCTTGCCCCGCGTCCGCCCCTCCTCGTTCGACCGGTACGCGTCCGCCGAGCGTTCCAGGGGGTACGTCTCCGAGACGTGCACGGAGACCACGCCCTGTTCGGCGAGTTCGGCCAGGCGGGTGAGGTCGTCGGGGTCGGGACGGACGAAGCAGTAGCGACCGCCGTAGTCGACCGCGTCGGCGTCGGCGATGGAGACCAGACGGCCCTCCGGGGCCAGCAGGTTGGCGGAGATCTTCAGGGTGTCGCCGCCGACGGTGTCGAAGGCCGCGTCCACGCCCTCGGGGGCCAGGCCCCGGACCCGTTCGCCCAGACCGTCGCCGTGGGCCACGGGCTCGCCGCCGAGGGAGCGCACGAAGTCGTGGTTGGCCTCGCTCGCCGTACCGATCACCCGGGCGCCCAGGTGGCGGGCGATCTGGACGGCGATCGAGCCGACGCCGCCCGCGGCCGCGTGGATCAGGACGGTCTCCCCGCGCTTCACCTGGAGGGCCTTGATCAGCACCTGGTAGGCGGTGAGTCCCACCAGCGGCAGTCCCGCGGCCTCCTCCCAGGTGAGATTGCGCGGCTTGCGGGCGAGGGTGCGCACGGGGGCGGCGACGTACTCGGCGAGGGTGCCGCGGGAGAGGAAGTCCTCGCGGACGTAGCCGATGACCTCGTCGCCCACCGAGAACTCCGTGACGGACGGGCCGGGCCGCACCACGACGCCGGAGACGTCCCAGCCGGGGACCACGGGGAAGACGGTGTCGAGGACGCCGTCGAGGTAGCCCCGCCGGGCCTTCCAGTCGACGGGGTTGACGGCCGCCGCCCGCACCTTGACCAGCACCGAGTCGGGGCCGATCTTGGGGTCGCGGACCTCCCCGTACTCGAGGACCTCGGGACCGCCGTACCGGCTGTAGCTGATGCCCTTCATGCCACCGACCCTCCGGGGTGGTCGATCACCGCGCAAGCCCGGATGCCCGGATGTGTGCCGTTCGCGTGGCGGCCCTGCCGTCTCCCGTTCCGTGCCCGCGAGGGGGTGCGGCATCAGCGCCCTCCGCCTGGAGCGCATCGCCCACCACCCGGAGCACACCGTCCGCCGGACGGCCGAGGAGGCGTCCGGAAAGGCGCGCCCGGCGGCGGTCCGGGTTCTGCCCGGCGAGCAGTCGGCCTAGGGTGGCCCCGATCACGTTGGGCACCGCTACTGGACGACATACCGACCGGTCGGCATCATGGTCAGGTCCCGTTCACCTGTCCGTAGGAGCGACGCATGAGCCCCGACCACCCGCCCGGACTCGACCTCGACCGGCTGCGCACCCTGCTCGACCGCGAGCGGCCCGGTCTGGTCCACGGCCCGCTCACCGGCCGGCTGATCGAGGGCGGACGGTCGAACCTCACCTACGCGGTCTCCGACGGCGAGGCGAAGTGGGTCGTACGGCGGCCCCCGCTGGGCCACGTCCTGGCCACCGCGCACGACATGCGGCGCGAGCACCGGGTGATCAGCGCCCTGCACCCGACCAGCGTGCCGGTGCCCCGTCCGGTGCTGCTGTGCGAGGACGAGGAGGTGCTCGGGGCGCCCTTCTACGTGATGGAGTTCGTGGCCGGCACGCCCTACCGGACGGCCGACCAGCTCGCCCCGCTCGGCCCGGAGCGCACCCGGGCCGCGGTGCTCTCCCTGGTGGACACGCTCGTGGAGCTGCACGCGGTGGACCCCGCCGAGGTGGGCCTGGCCGACTTCGGCCGCCCCGAGGGGTTCCTGGACCGTCAGCTGCGCCGCTGGGGCAAACAGCTCGACGCCTCCCGCAACCGCGAACTGGCCGGCATCGACGAACTGCACGCGACCCTCGGCCGCCGGCTGCCCTCCTCCCCCGCCCCGGCCGTCGTGCACGGCGACTACCGGCTCGACAACGTGCTGATCGACGAGGACGACCGGATCAGGGCGATCCTCGACTGGGAGATGTCCACGCTCGGCGACCCGCTCACCGACCTGGGGCTGCTGGTGATGTACAGCATGCCGCTCGGCATGCCCGACTCCCCCGTCTCCACGACCGCGGAGGCCCCGGGACACCCGGATCCGGCCGAACTGATCGAACGGTACGCCGCCCGCTCGGGGCGCGACGTGTCGGCCGTGTCCTGGTACACGGCGTTCGCGTGGTTCAAGCTCGCCGTGATCCTGGAGGGCATCCACTACCGCTACACCCTGGGCCAGACCGTCGGCCGCGGTTTCGACCGCATCGGCGACCTGGTGCCCGTCTTCATCGACCACGGACTGACCACTCTCCAGGAAGGCTGACGGCCATGGACTTCGCGTTCGACGCGCGCACCGAGGAACTGCGCGCCAAGCTGCTCGCCTTCATGGACGAGCACGTCTACCCGGCCGAGCCGGTCGCCGAGGAGCAGCGCGCCCGGCTCGCCTCGCCGTGGGACACCCCGGCCGTCGTGGAGGAGCTGAAGGCCGAGGCCCGTCGCCAGGGCCTGTGGAACCTCTTCCTCCCCGACTCCGAGTACGGCGCCGGGCTGACCAACCTCCAGTACGCGCCGCTGGCCGAGATCACCGGCCGCAGCCCGCAGCTCGCGCCCACCGCGCTGAACTGCGCGGCGCCGGACACCGGCAACATGGAGGTGCTCGCGCAGTTCGGCGACGAGCGGCAGCGGAAGCAGTGGCTGGAGCCGCTGCTGGCCGGGGAGATCCGCTCCGCGTTCGCCATGACCGAGCCGGAGGTGGCCTCCTCCGACGCCACGAACATCACCACGCACATCGAGCGGGACGGAGACGAGTACGTCGTCACCGGCCGCAAGTGGTACATCTCCGGGGCGATGAACCCGGACTGCCGGATCTTCATCGTGATGGGCAAGACGGACCCGGACGGCGCCGACATCCGCCGCCAGCAGTCCATGGTGCTCGTGCCCCGTGACACCCCGGGCGTGACCGTCCAGCGGGCGATGAAGGTCTTCGGCTACGAGGACCACTACCACGGTGGCCACGCCGAGGTGGTCTTCGACCACGCGCGCGTACCGGTGACCAACCTGATCGGCGAGGAGGGCGGCGGCTTCGCCATCGCGCAGGCCCGGCTCGGCCCGGGCCGCATCCACCACTGCATGCGGCTGATCGGCATGGCCGAGCGCGCCATCGAGCTGATGTGCCGGCGGGCGGTGTCGCGTACGGCGTTCGGCAAGGCGCTGGGACAGCAGGGCGTGGTCCACAACTGGATCGCGGACGCGCGGGTGACCGTCGAGCAGCTGAGGCTGCTGGTGCTGAAGACGGCCTGGATGATGGACACGGTCGGCAACCGGGGCGCCCACACGGAGATCCAGGCGATCAAGATCGCCACGCCTCGCGCGGTCGTCGACATCATCGACCGGGCGATCCAGCTGCACGGCGCGGGCGGCGTCAGCCAGGACTTCCCGCTGGCCGAGCTGTACGCCGGGGCGCGGACGCTGATGATCGCCGACGGTCCGGACGAGGTGCACCAGCGGTCGCTGGCGCGGCGGGAGCTGAAGAAGTACGTGTGACCGGTGGGGCGTGCGGGGGGTTCTCGCCCCCGCCGCCCCTTTCCGTCCGTCCCGTCCCCGGGGGCTGCCGCCCCCGGACCCCCTTCGGCCCTGAGCAGGCCTCGTCCTCGGACGCCGGACGGGCTGCATTCGGCGCGGCCCTCGACCGATGCGAGCCATCGAAGGCTCCGGGAGGGGGCGTGGAGGGGCGAACGCGGCGCCGGCTACGGCCGCAGCGCTCTCAGCAGCAGGTCCGCCAGGTGGTCGGCGACCTCCTGGGGGCTCATCGGGCCGTCGGGCCGGTACCAGGTGGACAGGTGGTGCACGGACCCGAAGTGGTAGTCCACCACCAGGTCGGCCGGAGTCGCCGTGGAGAAGACGCCCGCCGTCTGGCCCTCCTCCACGAGGGCGCGGAAACGCTCGTGGTAGCGGCGGCGCTCGGCGCGCACCTGCTTGTTCTTCTCGGGACTCAGGTGGTGCATCGAGCGGAAGAAGATCGACGCGTCGTCGAGGTTCTCGATCGTCGTGACGACCACGTCGGCCGCCGCGTCCCTGAGGCGCTTCTCGATCGGCTCGTCGGCGTCCGCGAACGCGTCGAGCCTCTCCTGCTGGACGCGCAGCACGCGCGCGTACACCTCGTGCAGGAGGTCGTCCTTGGAGCCGAAGTAGTGGTACAGGGCTCCCTTGGTGACGCCGGCCGCCTCGACGATCTCCTGCACGGAGGTGCGGTCGTAGCCCTGCTCGGCGAAGAGCCGGGTGGCGGCGGCCAGCAGCCGCTGCGGCACGGGGGTCCCGTCGCCGTCCGTCGTCCTGGGCACTGCCGCCACCTGCCTTTCTCGTCGCCTTCTCGGCGTTGCCTACTGGCTGTCGTGCGTGCGGGAACGCAGTTCCCGCCGGAGGATCTTCCCACTGGCCGTCTTGGGCAAGTCGGGCAGGACCTCCACCTGCCGCGGGTACTTGTAGGCGGCCAGTCTCTCCTTGCAGTACACCGCGAGTTCGTCCGGGTCCGTCTCGGCGCCCGGGCGGAGGCTGATGTAGGCCTTGACGGTCTCCCCGCGGTAGCCGTCGGGCACCCCGACCACGGCTGCCTCGCGCACCGCCGGGTGGGTGTACAGGACGTCCTCGACCTCGCGCGGCCACACCTTGAAGCCGGACGCGTTGATCATGTCCTTCTTGCGGTCGACGACGTACAGCCAGCCCTGTTCGTCCATGAAGCCGATGTCGCCGGTGCGCAGTTCCCCGTCGGGGAAGGTCTCGGCGGTGGCGTCGGGGCGGCGCCAGTACCCGGGCACGACCTGCGGACCCCGTACGACGATCTCGCCCTGCTCGCCGAAGGGCACCTCCGCGCCCCGGTCGTCGACGATCCGCACGACCGTGTCGGGGCCGGGCACGCCGACCGCGAGCGTCCCGGAGACCGGGTCGACCGGCGCCTCCAGGTGGGGCGGGACGGACGCGCAGGGGGCGGTGCACTCGGTGAGGCCGTAGCCGTTGCGGATGTAGGGGCCGAAGCCGGCCCGGAACTTCTCCACCAGGGCGGGCGGCAGCGGGGCGCCGCCGGAGGAGATGGTCACGAAGGACGAGAAGTGGTCGCGGGTGACGGCCGGGTGGGCGGCCAGCGCCATGAACGCCGTGGACGGGCCGACGGTGTAGTGCGGGCGGTGCTCGGCGAACGCCTCCAGCACGACGCCCGCCTCGAACCGGTACGTCAGGACGAGGGTGCCCGCGCTGTTCAGGCAGGCGCCGAGCTGGCAGACCATGCCGGTGATGTGGAAGAGGGGCGCGAGCGCGTAGTAGACGGGCGCCTCGGGCAGGTGCAGCCCGGTGCTCTGCCGCTCGGCGTTGAACATGATGTTGGCGTGCGTGTTGGTGGCGCCCTTGGGGGCGCCGCTGGTGCCCGAGGTGTAGCTGATCAGCGCGGTGTCGGAGGCGGCCGGGGCGCGGCCCTCGGGCGCCCGGTGGCCGGCGCGGGCCACGGCGGTGAGGTCGTCGGCGTCCGGCGCCTGCGGCAGCCGCTCGAAGGTGAGCACGCGCGCGTCGCCGCGGGTCTGGAAGTCGAGCTCGCACCCGGTGAGCACGATCCGCACCGGGGAGTCGGCGGCCGTCTCGCGCAGGTACGACTCCCAGGCCCGGTCGGAGCAGAGCAGCGCGGCGACCTCGCCGTCGCGCAGGACGTGGGCCACCTCCCCCGCCTTGTACATCGGGTTGACCGGGACGACGGTGGCGCCCGCCTTCCAGGCGCCGAGGACGGCGAGGACGAAGTGCGGGGAGTTCTGGAGCAGGACGGCGACCCGGTCGCCGCGCTCGAGGCCGCGGGCGGCCAGGTGGCCGGCGACGGAGTCGCTCAGCTCGTCCGCCTCGCGGTAGGTGAGCCGACCGTCGAAATAGGTGAGGAAGGTGCGCTCGGGGGCCTCCTCGACAGCCCGGCGCAGGGCGTGCACCAGGGAGTCGGCGGGGTCGACCGGGGCGCGCTGGGCCTCGTCGAGGAGGGCCAGCCAGGGCTTGGCGGCGTAGCGGGAGGCGGTCACTCGGCGGCCTCCCACTTCTGCTGGAGGTGGTTCATGTTCGTCAGCCAGCGGTCGGGGTCGGCGGCCCGTGCCTGGTAGTACCCGGCGACCTCGGGGTGCGGCAGGATCAGGAAGCGGTCCTCCTCGATTCCCCGGAACAGCGCGTCGGCCACGTCCTTCGGTTCGATCGCGGTCGGCCGGAGCACCAGGTCGCCGGCGGTGCCGCTGGCCGTCAGCATGTCGGTGCGCACGCCCTGGGGGCAGATCGCGTGGACCTTGATCCCGCGGTGGCGGTAGGTCAGCGACAGCCACTCGGCGAAGGCGTACGCGCCGTGCTTGGTGACGCTGTAGGGGGCGGCGCCGATCATCGTCAGCAGTCCGGCGGCGGAGACGGTGGAGACGAACCGGCCGCGGCCGCGCTCCAGCCAGTCCGGGAGCAGGGTGTGGGCCGCGCGGACGTGGGCCATGACGTTGACGTCCCAGGCGAGCTCCCACACGGCCTCCCCGGCCGCCTCGGTTCCGCCCGAGCCGACCCCGGCGTTGGCGCAGTAGACGTCGACGGTGCCGCCGAGGGCGTCGCGGGCGTCGGCGACGATCCCGGAGGCGTCGCCGGGGAGCGCGATCCCGCCGATCTCGTCGGCGACGGACTTCGCCCGGTCCGCGTCCAGGTCGTTGACGACGACCCGGGCCCCCTCGGCGGCGAAACGGCGGGCCAGCGCGGCGCCTATGCCGCCTCCCGCCCCGGTGACGACGACTCCAGCACCCTGCACGGCTTCCACCAGCGGTCTCCTTCGACACGACTGCGGCACGACATGACAAGCGTCGGCCCTGCTGCCTGTCAGACTAACCGGTCGGTATGTTTCAGGAAAGGGTCGCCGCAGCACCCTAGGGGCGCGGGACCGTGGCGCCCAGCGGCCTCGCCGCGTGCGCGACCGGCGGTCACCCGCACCCGACACACCGCACACGGGAGCACCCATGCGCCTGTCCAGAAGAGCCGTACTCGCCGGAGCGACGGCCGCCGCCTGCCTCCCCCTGCCCGCGGGGGCCGCCGGACACGGCCTGCGCACCGGGTTCGAGAGGCTGGCCGCCGACGGGTACGGCCTCCTCGCCGGAGACCGCGTCGGCGTGGTCACGAACCCCACCGGCGTCACCCGCGACGTCCGCCACATGGTCGACGTCATGCACGCCGACGACCGTGTGAACCTGGTGGCCGTCTTCGGACCCGAGCACGGCTTCCGGGGCACCGCGCAGGCGGGCGGCTCCGAGGGCCGGTACGACGACCCGGCGACCGGGCTGCCCGTCCACGACACGTACCTCAAGAGCGGCCGTCCGCTCGCGGACGTCTTCACCGCCTCCGGCGTCGACACGGTCGTCTTCGACATCCAGGACGTGGGCGCCCGGTTCTACACGTACATCTGGACGCTGTACGACTGCATGGAGGCGGCGCGGCTGGCCGGCAAGCGGTTCGTGGTCCTCGACCGGCCGAATCCGGTGACCGGGCGGGCGGCCCTCGGGCCGGTGCTCCGCCCGGAGTTCGCGAGCTTCGTCGGGCGGCAGCCGATCGCGCAGGCACACGGGATGACGGTCGCGGAGCTGGCCGTGCTGTTCAACCGGGAGTTCCTGGCCGCGCCGGTGGTGCTGGACACCGTACGGATGACCGGGTGGCGGCGGTCGGAGTGGTACGACGCCTCGGGGCTGCCGTGGGTGCCGGCGAGCCCGAACATGCCGACGCCCGACACGGCCCTGGTGTACGCGGGGACGTGCCTCTTCGAGGGGACCAACCTGTCGGAGGGACGGGGCACCACCCGCCCGTTCGAACTCCTGGGCGCGGAGGGTGTCGACGGGCGGTGGGCGGCCGCCGTCAACGAGCTCGGGCTGCCCGGCGCGCACTTCCGCGAGGCGTACTTCACGCCGGCCTTCTCCAAGTTCCAGGGGAAGACCGTCGGCGGCGTGCAGATCCATGTGCACGACCGGGACGCCTACGACCCCGTCCGCACCGGGATCGCCCTCCTGGTGACGGCCAGACGGGTCTGGAACGGCTTCGCCTGGCGCTCCGACCACTGGATCGACAAGCTCACCGGTTCCAGCCGGGTGCGCACGGCGATCGACGCGGGCGCGGGCGTCGACGAGGTGGTGGCGGGGTGGCGGGAGGAGCTGGCCGCCTTCCGGCGCGTACGGCGGGAGTACCTGCTGTACGGATGAGCCGTGACGTCTGGCCAAGTCCCGCGGTTGGCAGGACGATGCGCCCACCTGGCGCGCTACTCCGGGGGACAGGGGGCTGTCATGGCGGATCCGGCGATGAGTGTGACTCCCTACTGGGAGGTGACGTTCGACGCCGACGGCGACGTGGACGGCGGACAGCGGGACCGGCTGCTGGCCGGGGCGGCCCGGCGCGGGGTGCGGGACCTGATCGTCTTCGCACACGGCTGGAACAACGACCGTTCCGCCGCGACCCGGCTCTACAGCCGCTTCTTCGCGCCGATCCCCGGCCTGGCCCCGGCGGCGAGGATCGGGTACGTGGGTCTCGTGTGGCCGTCGATGCGGTTCTCGGACGAGCCGATCCCGGACCTGCCGAGGTCGGTGGCGGCCGACGGGAGGCGGCGTCCGGCGCTCGGCAAGGACACGCGGCACGCGCTGCTGGAGACGTTCCCGGGCCGGGCCACGGTGGTCGAGCAGATCGCGCGCATGCTGGAGCAGCGGCCGTCCGAGGAGGCCGAACTGCGGGAGTTCGGACGGCTGGTGCGGTTGCTGGTCGACGTGGTGGCACCGGGGCCGCAGGCCCTGTTCGCGGCGGACACGCTGGCGGAGGGGGTGCCGCAGGACGAACCGGCGATGCTGCGCGGGTCCACGGCGGAGACCTGTGAGGAGTTCGCGCGGGCCCTCGCCCACCTCGAACACAGGGGCGGTCCGGCCGGGTTCACGGTCCCGAATCCGTGGGACGGGGCGCACGAGCTGCTGCGGCAGGCGACGTACTACGCGATGAAGCGCAGGGCCGGGACGGTCGGTGAGCGAGGGCTCGGTCCGCTGGTCGGCCGGCTGGCGGGCGCGGCGCCGCGGGTGCGGGTGCATCTGGTGGGGCACAGCTTCGGCGGGCGGCTGGTGTCCTTCGCGCTGCGCGGGCTGCCCGACGGGGTGCGCGCGGTGAAGTCCGTGACGCTGCTCCAGGCGGCCTTCTCGCACTACGCGTTCGCCGCCCGGCTGCCGCACGACCCGCGCGCGGGAGGCGTGCTGCAGGGCCAGCAGAACCGCGTCGACGGGCCCCTGGTGTGCTGCCACTCCCGCCACGACTCGGCGCTGGGCACGATGTACCCGCTGGCCTCCCGGATGGCGGGCGACGCCCGCGGGCTGGCCGAGGGGGCGGGCGCCGCGAGGATCCTGGGCGCGAAGTGGGGGGCGCTGGGCTACGACGGCGTGCAGGCGGTGCCGGGCACGCGCGCGTGCACCCTCGCCGAGGCCCTGGCCCGTCCGCTGCCGGCGTCGGGCTGCGTGAACGTGGACGCGGCGGCGGTGGTCCGGCGGGGCGGGGCCCCGTCCGGGGCGCACAGCGACATCCTGCACCCGGAACTGGCCCGGGTGGTGCTCGCGGCGGGCCGCGTCCGCTGAGGACACGGCCCGCCGCCGCGCGTGCTCACCTGTGCGAGGTGAACTCCACGACCTGCTGGTAGGTGGGCCGGTTCTGCCAGCTGATGCCGGGGTGCTTGATGCCGCCGAGCGTGCGCTGCACGATCGAGTCGGCGCACCACTGGTTGCCCGCGGCGCACACGGCGTCACCGGGGTAGACCTGGGCCGCGGTCCGGCCGGCCGCCTCCTTCAGCGTGCTGATCAGGATGTCCCGGCAGGCGCCGAGGCTGCCGCCGCCGCAGTACTTCCGCGCCAGCGGGCCCTGCACCGGCTCCCCGAGCACGGCCCGGATGTCCTTGTCGACATAGCTCCACCAGCCGTACTGGAAGGCGCTTCCGGCGTGCGCGCCGGTCGGTCCGTGGGCGGCGGACGGGGTCTCGTCGACGGGCAGGTTGGCCGTGAACGCGGTGTACAGCCCGGCGCCGAGGCCCGGTTCGAACTGCGCCTTCACCAGCAGGGGCCACCAGGCGTCCATGATGCGGATCGCGTCGGCGTCGGCGTACGTCCTCGAACCGGCCGTGGTCTCCGTGCGCTTGCCTCCCGCGGTCAGCCAGGCCTGGAGCCTGCCGACCGCCGCCGCAGCGGTGGCGTCGGTGACCGGCGAGCTGTTGATCACCTTGAGCAGGTCGGGCAGGACGTCCTCGGCGCGCAGGTCGGCCAGGGCCGCGTCCGCCATGGCCTTCACCAGCGAGGCACGGGTGACGCCACCGGCCTGGACCAGCTTCTTCACCCGGGTCTCCAGGAGGTTGCCCCGGTGCACGGACCCGTTGCCCCACGGCGCGGTCGTGTAGTCCTTGGCCTGCTTGTTGTTCCAGGAGATGTAGTAGTCCTGGTCGATGGAGTTGGGGTGCGCCGAGGCCGGCGTGTACTCGGCCGTGTTGGTCGCCGGGTTCCAGTTCCTCCACTCGTACGCGGGCCGCGCCCACGCGGGGAACTCGGCGTCGACGCCGCTCGCGCGCACCGGGTTGTCGCCGCTGTTGTAGTACGCGGTGTGCTCGGAGTCGGCGTAGAACCAGTTGAAGGTGTAGTTGATGTGCTGCACCGCGCTCTGGAAGCTCTCCGGGCCCTTCACGTGGTCCGGGTCGTTCAGCATCTGGAAGCCGATGATGGAGTCGGCCTCGTGCAGGAAGGACGAGCGCAGGGTGGTGTAGGCGACCTTCTTGCCGCCGACCGTGGCGCGGTAGGCCACGGGGCCGTACTTGGTGCGCCAGACGCGCATGGTGTACGAGCCGGCGGCGGTGCCGTCGGCCGTGGTGGGCTTCCAGGCGTTCTTCTGCTCGACCTTCTCCATCGCCGTGCAGGTGCCGCGGTACAGGTAGTGGTGGTCGTCCTGGCACAGCTCGACGGCGTAGGTGTCGATGATGTCCTGGCCGGAGGTCGTGGCGCTCCACGCGTAGTCCTGGCCGCGGCCCAGTTCGACGTACATGCTCAGGCCGGCGAAGGAGGCGCCGCGGGCGCTGATGCCGGGGCCCTGGATCTCCTGGAGCAGCAGGAGT
Source organism: Streptomyces sp. NPDC052016 (assembly GCF_044548445.1). Lineage (NCBI taxonomy): Bacteria > Bacillati > Actinomycetota > Actinomycetes > Kitasatosporales > Streptomycetaceae > Streptomyces > Streptomyces sp. NPDC052016. Next base: position 99,538 of record NZ_JBIUBX010000015.1, on the reverse strand, counting down.
TGCGGGGCGAAGTAGCCGGTCTGCGGACCGAAGACGGCGACGGGGTGGCCGCCGGCGGTGTGGTCGCCGCTGACCACGAGGGCGTTGGACATGCCCCGCCTGGCCGAGCCGAGGGCGGTGGCCGCGGCCGTGGTGGAGGCGGTGGCCGCGGTGGAGGTGGCGGCGCTGCCGGTGCGGTCGTACACCAGCGGCTCCTCGACCACCGAGCCGGGGTCGGGCAGGGCGAGGCCCTGCGGGTTCTCGGGCCGGACGGCGTAGGGGAAGCTCCTGCCGTCGTGGAGGGTCATGACGGCCTCGGGGTCGTTGCGCTCGCGGAAGGACTCCCAGACCTCGGTGCCCTGTTCGACGCCGTACTTCTCCTGCGCGGCGAGCAGGGAGAGGGCGTTGTTCACCTCGCCGCCGCCGCCGGAGCCGAAGAGGGCGCCGACGACCGAGCCGAGCGCCACCAGGTCGGTGATCTTGAAGTGGGCGATGGTCCCCGCGTTGGTGATTGAGTCCTTGTGGCCGGTCAGGACGTATTCACCGGGGAAGTAGCGGCCGCTGTCGGAGGCGTCGATGTAGGCGTTGATGCCGTCGAGGTAGGCGTTGGCGTCGGCGAGGGCCTGCCGGCCGCGGGCGCCGTTGGTGGCCACGGCGTTGTCGATCTGGGCCTGGAGGTCGGCCTCGGTGTACGGGGCGTTGCGCCAGAACTGCTGTTCCAGGCCCTGGTTGGACGCCGCGCCGCCGGCGAAGGAGGTGAGCCGACCCCGGCCGACGTGCCGGAACACGTCCATCAGCCACAGCCGGTCCTCGGCCGCCGCGTAGCCGGCGCCGAACTCGGTGCCGTACCTGGTGGTACCGGTGATGTGCGGGACGCCCGTCTTCTTGTCGCGGACGATCGTGACGTCGCCGCGGCCGGCGGGCTTCACTGTGGAGGCGACTTGATCGGCGGGAACCCCGAACGACGCGTCGTTGAAGAACGTGTTGATCGTGGCGTTGGTGAGGGTGGAGTGGCCCTTGGCCAGGTTGGCGTAGGGGCCGAGCTGGTCCTGGGCGTGCGCGGGCTGGGTGCCGAAGGCCTGGTTGAGCAGGATCTGGGCGAGGGTGGCGTTGCCGTTCTGGCCGGGCGGCAGGATGTCCGAACACTGGTTGCCGCAGTGGTCGTTGGCGGCGGTGACCTCGGCCGCGGTCACGGCGTCGGACACCCCGGCGGCGGCCGCCGGGGAAAGCGGAGTCAAAAGACCGGCCATCAGGACGCATACGGATGCGGTCTTCAGGAACCCGGGGAATCTGCCGGGAGTTCTCAGTCTGTCGGGAGCGGTGCGGGGGATTCGCCGTGGCATCGGCAGCTCCTGGTGACGGGGGTGGCCGGAAGGTTACCGCCGGTATCCCCGGTCTTGAAGATGAACATGCGTCACTTTTGGGAGTCGCCTCATCCGGCTTATGGACGTCATCGGAAATCGGATGGAGCCGAGGGGAGCCGAATCGTGTGTCGATACGTCTATTCGGCGACGCCGTGCGAAGTCCGTGCGACGACGCCGAAGTGACCGAAGTGCAGGTGCAGATGTGACGGAGGTGCAAGGCGATGGCCGGTTTCCGGAGTCTGGCGAGACAGGTGCGCGACCCGCGGTGCGATCTGGCGCTGCGGCGGTACTCACTGCGCAAGTGCCTTGAGCGATTCGCCCCGTACGGGCACAGGGCGACCTGGGACCATCTCTGCCTCCGGGCCGGGTTCGGTCCGGAGGACCGCTCCCCCGATCCGGCGCGGCTCGTGGCCGCGTTGGACGAGCTGGAGGAGGCGCGGGCGGTGTGGCTGGCCTACGAGGTCGAGTTCGCCGAGCGCCGCAGGAAGGAGAAGCACGACGGGCTGCGCAGGCCGGGCAGTGTGGACGACTGGCACCGGCTGACCTGGGGCGGTTTCGGCGTGGCGTGGTGCGACGACCCGCGGGTCCATCCCCGTGAGCCGCTGGCCGAGGTACTGCGCCGGCTGATCGCCGCACTGGAGCGCGACCCGGGATCCGGCTGCCCGGTGTGCGGGGGCGAGCGGCTGGTCTGGAAGTACGACCTGGACCACGAGCCGTCGGCCGGTCCGGTGTGCGTGGACTGCGGGATACTCGTGCCGCGGCCCGTGCTCACGCCCGAGGCGCTGGCCTGCGCCAGGCGCGGACGGCTGTTGGTGTCGGCCTGAGAGTACGACGGGGGTGCGCCGGGGATGCCGCACCCCCTGCTTCGCCGGACCGGTCCGGCGCCGGGGCCGTTGTCGGAGGTGGCTGTCACCATCGGGGCATGATGCAGGTCTGCTTGAACGGGGCGAGGGGTGCCGCCGAGGGTGCGGTGGTGCCGCTGTCGCCCGAGGCGCTGGCGCGGGCGGCGGAGGAGGCCGTCGCGGCGGGCGCCACGGACGTGCACGTCCACCCCAAGACGCCGTGCGGACGGGACACGTTGTCGCCGCGGACGGTCGCGGCGACGCTGGAGGCGATACGGGCGCGGGTGGCGGTGCCGGTCGGGGTCACGACGGGCGCCTGGTCCGCACCCGATCCCGCGGCCCGGGTGGCGAGGGTTCGGGCCTGGACGGTCCTGCCCGACCACGCTTCGGTCAACTGGCATGAAGCGGGCGCGGAGGAACTCGCCGCCGCTCTGCTCGACCTCGGCGTGGGCGTGGAGGCGGGCATCTGGTCCGGGACGGACGGAGCCGCCCGGTTCGCCCTCTCGCCGTACGGCCCCCAGGTGCTGCGGGTGCTGGCGGAAGTCACGGACACGGACGAGGGGAGCGCGGAGGGGACGGCGAGGGCGTTGCTGACCGACCTCGGATCAGCGCACGGCAGGCCCGTTCTGCTGCACGGCGAGGACGGCGGCGCATGGCCGGTGCTGCGGCTGGCGGGACGGCTGCGGCTGGCGACCCGGATCGGCCTGGAGGACACGCTGCTCCTGCCGGACGGGCAACGGGCGGTGTCCAACGCTCAGTTGGTGGCCGAGGGCTTGTACCAGTACGGGTGCGCCCAGCGCTCGTCGTAGGACAGGGCGAGGAGTTCGGCGCGGGTGGCGAGGTCGGTCTCGCCGAGGGCGCGCAGGCGGGCGGCACCGGGGCCCACCAGCCAGGAGCGCAGCTCCGCGAGCCCCGCGTCCTGGCTGTCGTCGTCCCACCAGGAGAACGGCGAGGAGTCGGCCAGCAGGTCGTCGAGCCAGACGTCGGCGCAGTGCGCCAGGTGCGTGTCGGCCACCGGGCCGCGGGCCCACCCCTCCAGGAACGGCGTCACGGTCCTGGCGATCGTGACGCAGGTGTCGAACACGTCGGCGATGCCGTACGGCGGCTCGGCCGTCGCGAGGGCGTCCTGCCACCAGGCGTCGAGGAAGCCGGCGATCGCGGCCGCCTGCTCGGCGGGCCAGGAGCGCCAGTCCACCCGGCTCCATCCGTGGCCGAGGTAGCCGATCGCGTCCAGGGCGCCGTCGGCCATCGCCCGTGCGGCCTGCGGCAGCAGGCGCCGCATCGCCGCCTCGTGGTCGTCGAAGTGGCCGGGCACCTCGAAGAGGTAGTACTGCACGACGTCCAACGGGACCCGGACGTACGGCGTGCGCAGATACGCGGTCTCCTCGAAGACGTGACAGACGGGGCAGGGGGTCTCGCGCGGGCTGGCGAAGCCGTTGAAGACGGTGTCTATGTCCGCGAGAGCCGTGGCGAGGGCGGGGCTGGGCATGGGAACGATCCCGTCGGTACTCCGTGCGCGGCAGCTCCGCCACCGGCCGAAGAGGCGGACGTTACCAGCGGCTAATCGGCTCGCTCCAGCACTTTCCGTTGGGGAGAGTTGGGGGCGATGAAACATCCCTGAGGTCCTGAAGGAGCCCCTGATGTCGACGCTGCGCGTCACCGCCGAAGTGCTGACCGTCCATGAACACCCCAACGCCGACGCCCTCGAACTGGCGCAGGTCGGCCTGTACCGGGCGGTCGTCGCCAAGGGCGCCTACCGCACCGGGGAGGCGGCGGTCTACATCCCCGAGCAGGCCGTGCTCCCGGCGGGGCTGATCGAGGAATTGGGACTGACCGGGCGGCTGGCGGGCGGCAACGCGGACCGGGTCAAGGCGGTGCGGCTGCGAGGTGAGCTGTCGCAGGGCATCGTGTGCCGGCCGAAGGCGCTGGCGGACGTCGACCTGGCGCGGGCGGCGGCCGAGGGGACCGACTTCGCGGAGCGGCTCGGCATCACCAAGTGGGTGCCGCCGATCCCGCCGACGATGAGCGGGGAGGTCGAGGCGGCGCCCGACCTGCTGCCGTGGGTCGACATCGAGAACATCCAGCGCTATCCCGACATCTTCACGCCGGGCGAGCCGGTGGTGCTGACCGAGAAGCTGCACGGGTCGGCGTGCCTGCTGACGTATGTCGCGGACGAGGGGCGGGTGTACGTCTCCTCGAAGGGCTTCGGCGGGAAGTCGCTGGCGCTGAAGGAGGACCCGCGGAACCTGTACTGGCGGGCCGTGCGGGGGCACGGTGTCGCGGAGGCCGCGGCGCGGCTCGCCGAGCGGCTCGGCGCGCGGCGGGTCGGCGTCTTCGGCGAGGTGTACGGGGCGGGGGTGCAGGATCTGACGTACGGCGCCGACGGCCGCCGGGATAGCCTCGGGTACGCCGTGTTCGACGTGTCCGCGGAGGTCGGGGGTGCGGTGCGGTGGCTGGACGCGGCGGACGTGCTGGACGGTGAACTTCCACTGGTGCCACGGCTGTTCGAGGGTCCGTACGACAGCGGGCGGGTGCTGGAGCTGGCGAGTGGGCGCGAGACGGTGTCCGGGCGGGAGCTGCATCTGCGGGAGGGTGTGGTGATACGGCCCGCCGTGGAGCGGTACAGCGCGGTGACTGGGGGTCGGGCCATCGCCAAGGCGGTGAGCGCGGCGTACCTGACCCGGAAGGGCGGGACGGAGTACGAGTAGGGGGCGGCTCGGGTGACGCGGGTCGGCCGGTGACCCGGTGTCCGTGCCGAGGTGGGTGCGCAGCCCGGCGCCGACGGGGTGCCGCCGCGCCCACCCGTGCCGCCCTGGGGGTGATCCCAGGCCCTTGAGGCACTGGGGGCACGACTGTCCGCGGCCCGACGGCTCGACCAGCGGGAGCGCTGGGCCACCCCGGCGGCACGACTGCCCGCGGGCGACGGCTCGGTCGGCGGGTGTGCGGCTGTCCAGGGGGCGCGGGGAGCCGCGCAGCCGGGCCGCCTGCCACCCGCGGCCGGGGGCGGTCGGCGGGCTACGGCGTCGGCCGCCCGCCCACCGTCCGCCTCTGCTTCTCCACCAGCAGCCGTGAGCCCGAGGCCCGTTCGCCGAAGGCGTCGTCCGGGTTGGAGAGGACGCAGGTGTCGAGGGAGAGGCAGCCGCAGCCGATGCAGTCGGTGAGGTGGTCGCGGAGGCGGTTGAGCTGCCTGATGCGCTCGTCCAGTTCGGCGCGCCAGGTCTCCGAGAGGCGGGCCCAGTCGTCGCGGGTCGGGGTGCGCTCCTCCGGGAGTTCGGCCAGGGCCTCGCGGATGGTGGCGAGGGGGATGCCGACCCGTTGGGCGGCGCGGACGAAGGCGACGCGGCGGAGCGTGTCGCGGGAGTAGCGGCGTTGGTTGCCCGGGGTGCGGCGGCTGCTGATCAAGCCCTTGGACTCGTAGAAGTGCAGCGCGGAGACGGCGGCGCCGCTGCGGGCGGCGAGCTGGCCGACCGTGAGCTCGTGGATCTTCTCTGGGATCTGGGGCACCCCTCGAAGCCTACCCACCGTCTCACCGGGCCCCCGGTCCGTTGACATGGCTCCCGGGCCCTACCATGCTAAGCAGTCGCTTAGAGGTGACTTCGTGACGCGAGAGAGGCCGCAGACATGGCAGAGCCGAGGATCTTCACGTCCGCCGACGACCTGAGGGCGGCGGTGGGCGAACAACTGGGCCACACGGACTGGCTGGAGGTCGACCAGAAGCGGATCGACCTCTTCGCGGAGGCCACCGGCGACCACCAGTGGATCCACGTCGACCCGGAGAAGGCCGCCGCGGGACCGTTCGGCACCACCATCGCGCACGGCTATCTGACCCTCTCGCTGCTGCCGCTGTTCGGGCCGCAGCTGATCGCGGTCGAGAACGTGAAGATGGGCGTCAACTACGGGACGAACAAGGTGCGGTTCCCCGCCCCCGTCCCGGTCGGCTCCCGGCTGCGCGCCACCGCCACGATCACCGGCGTCGACGACGTCCCCGGCGGCGTCCAGGTCACCGTCGCCTTCACCGTGGAGCGCGAGGGCGGGGACAAGCCGGTGTGCGTCGCGGAGTCGGTGTCCCGGTACTACCTCTGAACCACCTCCGACCGCACGGCGGCCCCCGCCCCCGGGGGCCGTCCGGCTACTTCGCCGCGCCCACCATCCGCAGCACGAGGTCGGCGTAGAGCGTGCCGACCTCGTCGGGCGTGCGCGGGCCGTTGACGTTGAACCAGCGGGCCACGTCGATGCAGAGGGAGAGCACGGCGAGGGTCGTACCGTGCACGTCCAGTACGTCGAACTCGCCGGCCGCCACACCGTCCTCGATGATCCCGCGCACCTCGGCGTCCACCTGCCGGCGCAGGTCGAGGATCTCTGCGCGGGCGTCCGGGCCGAGGGCGTCCAGCTCGTACTGCACGACGCGCGCGGTGGTGCGCCGCCCGGCGTGCCAGCGGACGAAGGAGCTCACCGCGTCCGCGAGCCGCTCCGCCGCGCTGCCCTCGGCCCGGGCCGCCGTGCGCAGGATGGTCAGCGCACGGTCGTGGCCGATGCGGCTGATGCGGTGCAGCAGCTCTTCCTTGGTCTTGTAGTGGATGTAGAGGGCGGCCGGGCTCATACCCGCGCGGCCCGCGATGTCGCGGGTCGTCGTCGCGTGGTAGCCGCGCTCGGCGAAGGCCTCCACGGCGGCGACGAGCAGCCGCCGGGCCGCGTCAGGGGTGACCTCTTCCCACGGCTCGACCTCGCCGCCGGCCGTCTCCTCCGCCGTACTCATCGCTCGTTCGCCCCTCTCGGTACAGGAGCTCCACCATACCGCCGAAGGTGAGCGCCCGCTTAGAGTGCTGGTCGACGGCTTGCCCGGGTCAGAGCTTCTCGAAGGGGTCGTGCTCGGCGAGGAGCTTCTCCAGGCGGGCCTGGTCCACCCGGCTCACGATCTGCCCCGCCTCCTGCCGGTCGCGGATCACCTTCGCCAGGGTGAAGGCGGAGGTCACCAGGTACAGGACCGCGATCGCGAGGAAGGCCCGCACCCAGGCGTCGGTGTTCAGCTGGTAGATGCCGATGGACGTGGCCGCCATGGCGATGGCGAAGGAGGCGACGGCCTGGCCGTAGAACGCGGCCGTGCTCTGCTGCTTGACCGGTGTGTCACTCATGTCGACAAGCTTCGGCGGACGTGGCCCGCGCCACATCCGCCGAAGTACTCAGGGACGTACTCAGAACACCCCGCGCTCGGGCCTCAGAAGGCCGAGACCCCGGTCAGCGCCCGACCGATCACCAGCTTCTGGATCTGGCTCGTGCCCTCGTAGAGGGTCATCACGCGGGCGTCGCGCAGGAGTTTGCCCGCCGGGTACTCGTCGATGTAGCCGTAGCCGCCGAAGACCTGGAGGGCGTTGTTGGCGGCGCGGACGGCCGCCTCGGAGGCGAAGAGCTTGGCCTTGGAAGACTCGACGGCGAAGGGCAGGCCGCGGTCGACCAGGTCCGCGACCCGCCAGGTCAGCAGCCGGGCCGCGTCCACGTCGACCGCGATGTCGCTGATCAGCTCCTGGACGAGCTGGTGACCGGCGATGGCCTTCCCGAACTGCTCGCGCTCGCCCGCGTACCGCACGGCCGCGTCCAGTGCGGCCTGGGCTATGCCGACGCACCCGGCCGCGACCGACATGCGCCCCTTCGCCAGGGCCGACATGGCCACGGAGAAGCCCTTGCCCTCCTCGCCGAGCAGCGCGGAGGCGGGCACGCGCACGCCCTCGAGGACCAGTTCGGCGGTGGCCTGGCCGCGCAGTCCGAGCTTTCCGTGCAGGGGGCGGCGGGTCAGGCCGGGGGTGTCGGTCGGCACGAGGAAGGCGGAGACGCCCTTGTGGCCGGGCGCGTCCGTGGAGCGGGCGAACAGCAGGACGACGTCGGCCCAGGTGCCGTTGGTGATGAACATCTTGGTGCCGTCCAGGACGTAACCGTCGCCGTCGCGGACCGCGCGAGTGGAGAGGTTGCCCGCGTCGGATCCGGTGCCCGGTTCGGTCAGGCCGAAGCAGCCGACGGAGGTGCCGGAGGTGAGTCCGGGCAGCCAGCGCCGCTTCTGCTCCTCGGTCCCCCAGGCCGCGATCGTCTTGGCGACGAGGCCGAGGGAGACGGAGACGATGCCGCGCACGGAGGAGTCCCCACGGCCCAGTTCCTCCGTGACCAGGCAGTAGGAGAGGTGGTCGCCGCCCGAGCCGCCGTACTCCTCGTCGATCGTCAGCCCCAGGAAGCCGACCTCGCCGAGCTTCTTCACGATGCCCCGGTCGACCTCCTCGGCGCGGTCCCAGGCGACGGCGTGCGGGGTGATCTCGCGGTCCACGAAATCGCGGGCGAGCCGGCGCACGGCCTCCTGCTCCTCGCTGAGCCCCAGATGCACCACGGGATCACCTCACTTGAAAACCGTACATTTAAATTAGCACTGCTAGTTTATGGGTGCAGCCCTACTATGTGCGCCATGGCCCGACCGCGCAAGCCCCTCCTGAGCACCGACCGCATCGTCGAGACGGCCCGCGCGCTCGTGGACGCGGAGGGCCTCGCTGCCGTCTCCACCCGTCGGCTCGCCGCCGAGCTGGGAGTGAGCGGGCCCTCGCTCTACAACCACTTCCGGACCAAGGACGAGATCCTGGAGGCCGTCGCCGACTCGGTGAGCGCCCAGGTCGACCTGTCGATGTTCGAGGACGGCCGGGACTGGCGGCGGGCGCTCCACGACTGGGCGGTCTCCTACCGGGCCGCTCTGCGCGACCACCCGAACGTCGTGCCGGTCCTCGCGCGCGGCCCCGGTCGCCGCCCGGCCGCGCTGCGGCTCGCGGACGCGGTGTACGGGGCGATGGTGGACGCGGGCTGGCCGCCCGCGCAGGCCACCTCGATCGGCGCGCTGATGCGGTACTTCATCATGGGCTCCGCGCTCGGCTCGTTCGCGGGCGGCTTCGTGGGCGACGCGAGCGCCTACGACCCGGCCGACTACCCGCACCTCGGCCAGGCGCACCTGCTGGCCGAGCAGCAGGAGAAGGTCGACGAACGGGCCTTCGAGACGGGGCTCGCGGCGCTGCTGGACGGACTGGCGCAGCAGTACGAGCAGGTACGGCGGACGGCGTAGGCCCGCGGCACGGCACGGTTCGGCGCGCACCGAACCGTGCGTGTCCCATGCTGGACGGCATGACCACCAAGGACGCCCGGGCACCGCTGCTGGCCCGGCTGGCGGGGCTGATCGCCGACGAGACCCGCGCGGCGTGCCTGCTCGCGCTGCTGGACGGCCGGGCCTGGACCGCGGGCGAGCTGGCCCGGCACGCGGGCGTGGCCGCGTCGACCCTGAGCGAGCACCTCGGCAAGCTCGTCGCGGGCGGCCTGCTCACCGAGGAGCGGCAGGGCCGGCACCGGTACGTACGGCTGGCCGGCGCAAGCGTCGCCCAGCTCGTGGAGGACCTCGCCGCCCAGGTCGCCCCGGAGGAGGTCGCGCCGCCCCGGAACCTGCGCGCGTCGAGCGCCGGGTCGGCGATGGCCCGCGGCCGCACCTGCTACGACCATCTCGCCGGGCGGCTCGGCATCACGGTCACCGACGCGTTCGCCGCGCGCGGGCTGCTGCTCCGGGACACCGGGTTCGCCCTGACGGAGACGGGCCTGCGGTGGTTCGAGGAGGCCGGCATCCCCCTCGACCGCCGGGGGCGCCGCCCACTGGCCCGGGCCTGCCTCGACTGGACCGAGCGCCGGCCCCACCTGGCGGGTGTCGCGGGCGCCGCCCTGTGCCGGCACGCCCTGGACGCGGGCTGGTGCGTACGCATCGGTTCCGAGCGCGCGGTGAAGGTGACGGCGACGGGCGAACGCGCGCTGGCCGGGCTGCTGGGCATCGCTCCGGCGGCGCTGCGCTGAGGCCCGGCGTCCGAAATCCGCGAGCCCTCCGGCCGCTTCCTTTCCTAGCCTCTGGAGCGTGATGAACATCCCTCGTCGTACGGAACTGCTCGCCGCCGGCGCCGCCACGGTCACCGTCGTGCTGTGGGCCTCGGCCTTCGTCTCGATCCGCAGCGCCGGATCCGCCTACTCGCCGGGCGCGCTGGCGCTCGGCCGGCTGCTGAGCGGGGTCCTGGCGCTGGGGGTGATCTGTCTCGTACGGCGGGAGGGGTGGCCGCCGAGGGCGGCGTGGCGCGGGATCGTGGTCTCCGGGCTGCTGTGGTTCGGCTTCTACATGGTGGTCCTGAACTGGGGCGAGCAGCAGGTGGACGCGGGTACGGCGGCCCTGGTCGTGAACGTCGGGCCCCTCCTCATCGCCCTGCTGGGCTCCCGGCTGCTCGGTGACGCCATGCCGCCGCGGCTGCTGGCGGGGATGGCGGTGTCGTTCGCTGGTGCGGTGACCGTGGGGCTGTCGATGTCGGGCGAGGGCGGTTCCTCGGTGCTGGGCGTGGTGCTGTGCCTGCTCGCCGCGGTCGCGTACGCCGGCGGGGTCGTCGCGCAGAAGCCGGCGCTCGGCTCGGCGAGCGCGCTCCAGGTGACGACGTTCGGGTGTCTGGTGGGGGCGGTGGTGTGTCTGCCGTTCGCCGGGCAGTTGGTCCGGGAGGCGGGCGAGGCGCCGGTGTCGGCCACGCTCAACATGGTGTACCTGGGCGTGTTCCCGACCGCGCTGGCCTTCACGACGTGGGCGTACGCCCTGGCCCGTACGACCGCCAGCCGGATGGGCGCGACCACGTACGCGGTGCCCGCGCTGGTCGTCCTGATGTCCTGGCTGGCGCTCGGCGAGGTGCCGGGGGTGCTCACGCTCGCGGGCGGTGGGCTGTGCCTGGCGGGTGTCGCGGTGTCCCGGTCCCGGGCACGGGCGCGGGCCGCGGCGCCGGAGAACCTCCGGGAGCCGCGGCCCGAGCGGGCGTCCCGGTCAGCGTGACCGGGCCCGGTCCGCGAGGACCTTGATGGAGGCCAGGGCGATCAGCGCGAGGACGATGATGTAGCCGGACACCGCCATCGAGGTGCCCGTCGCCTCCAGGAGCAGCACCATGACGAAGGGGGCGAGCCCGCCTCCGCAGACGGCCGCGATCTGGTAGCCGAGGGAGGCGCCGGTGTAGCGCATCTCGGGGGTGAACAGCTCGGCGAACAGGGCGGCCTGCGGGCCGTACATGATGCTGAGGAAGCAGCTGGCGACGAAGGTGGCGACCGCGAGCCACAGCAGCGAGCCGGTGTCGATCAGCAGGAACAGCGGTACGGCCCACAGGGCGATGCCGGCGGCGCCGAGGGCGTAGATCCGGATGCGGCCGATCCTGTCGGAGAGGGCGGCGGCGGCCGGGATCAGCACGAGCTGGGTGAGGCTGACGCAGAGCGAGACGGTGAGGACGGCGCTCTTCTTCATGCCGAGTTCGCGGGTCGTGTAGTCGAGCACGCCCGTGATGATGATGTAGAAGGTCGCCGTGTTCACGGCGAAGGAGCCGCCGGCGAGGAGCACCGTACCGAGGTGGCCTCGCAGGATGGTGCGCAACGGTGAGGGCTGCTCGGCCTTCTCCTGCTCGGCCAGCTTCTTCTCCGCCTCCCGGAATTCGGGGGTCTCCTCGACGCGCGTGTGGATGTACCAGGCGAGCACGAGGACGAACAGGCCGACGAGGAACGGCACGCGCCAGCCCCAGGCCGCGAACGCGGAGTCGGTCAGGGACGCTCCGGCCAGCAGGAACACCGTGTTGGCGGTCACCACGCCGATGGGGACGCCGAGTTGCACGAAGCTGCCGTAGATGCCGCGCTTGCCTTCGGGGGCGTACTCGGTGGCCATCAGCATCGCGCCGCCCCACTGGGCGCCGACGGCGATGCCCTGCATCACCCGGAAGGCGACCAGCAGGATCGGGGCGGCGACGCCGATGGTGTCGTAGGTGGGGAGCAGGCCGATGCCCGTGGTGGCGACGCCCATGAGGGTGAGGGCGAGGACCAGCATCGGCTTGCGGCCGCGCTTGTCGCCGAGTTGGCCGGCGACGATGCCGCCGAGCGGGCGGGCCAGGAAGCCGACGGCGAAGGTGGCGAAGGCGGCGAGCACTCCGGCGGTGGGGCTGCCGGCCGGGAAGTACAGGTCGCCGAGGACGAGGGCGGCGGCTATGCCGAAGACGAAGTAGTCGTACCACTCGACCGCCGAGGCGAGGGCGGCGGCGGTGGCCACGCGGCGGCGGTTGTCGGAGGCGGGCGTGGTGGCGGGGAGGGGGTGAGCGGTGGGGGCCGTGTCCATGAGTGCACACTCCGGTGGGTGCGGTGGGGACATTGCCCGGGAACATACTGACCGGACGGTATGGGGTCAACGGTCGTGCGGGAAGGTTGCCCGGAGCAAGCGGAAGCTCCGGGTCCTCCCATGACGTGTGACGCGGACGGCGCCCGTCCGCCCCTCGGCGGCCGCCTCAGAAGACGACGAGCGCCCTGCCGCCCTTCCCCGCCAGCATGTTCTCGAACGCCGCCGGGATGCCCTCCAGCGCGATTCGCTCGGTCACCAGCGCGCCCAGATCCAGCCGGCCGGCACGGATGTGCTCCGCCAGGACCGGCAGGTCCCGGGCCGGGTCGGAGTTGCCGTAGACGCAGCCGGAGAGGGTGCGGCCCCAGTGGAAGATCTCCAGGGCGTTGAAGGTGACCTGCTGGTCCTTGCCGCCGATGCCGACGACCGTGGTGCGGCCGCCGCGGCGGGTCGACTCCCAGGCCGTGCGGATGGTGGCGGCGCGGCCCACGCACTCGACGGCCACGTCGACGCCCTGCTTGCCCGTGAGGCCGCGGATCTCGCGGGCCGTGTTCTCGGAGGCGACGACGTAGTCCGTGGCCCCGGCCGCGCCCGCCAGTTCCTCCTTCTCCGGCGAGACGTCGACCGCGACGATCCTGGACGCCCCCGCGATCCGTGCCGCCTGCACGGCGGCGAGTCCCACTCCCCCGACGCCGAAGACCGCGACCGTCTCCCCCGGCCGCACCCCGGCGGAGTGGTGGACGGCGCCATAGCCGGTGAGGACGGCGCAGCCCAGCAGGGCGGCGTCGGTGAGGGGGACGCCGTCCGGGGCGGGCAGCACGCAGGACGCGCCGACGACCGTCTCCTCGGCGAAGGCGGCGACGTTCAGGCCGGGGTGGAGGTCGGCGCCGTCGGCGGTGCGTGCGTACACGTCCGCGGAGCCGTTGAGGGCGTTGGCGCACAGCCAGACCTCGCCGAGTCCGCAGGCGTGGCAGCTACCGCAGGAGGGAGCCCAGTTGAGGACGACCTCGTCACCCGGCGAGAGGTGGGCGACGCCCTCGCCGACGGCCACGACCGTGCCGGCGCCCTCGTGGCCGAGGACGGCGGGCAGCGGGAGGCGCATGGTGCCGTTGGACAGCGACAGGTCGGAGTGGCAGACCCCGGCGGCGGCGAGCCGGACGCGGACCTGACCGGGCCCGGGGTCCGGCAGGTGGATGTCGGCGATCTCCAAGGGAGCACCGACGGCGGGAAGGACGGCGGCACGGACCACGGAAGGCTCCTCAGAACTGCAGGGACTTGGTCTGGAGGTACTCGGCGAGGCCGTGCGCGCCCAGCTCGCGCCCGACGCCCGACTGCTTGTAACCGCCGAAGGGCGCGAGCGGGTTGAAGCGGCCGCCGTTGATGTCGACCTGCCCGGTGTCCATACGGCGGGCGAAGGCCACCGCCTCCGGCTCCTCGCCGGCCCAGACCGCGCCGGCCAGGCCGTAGACCGTGCCGTTGGCGATGCGCAGGGCGTCCTCCTCGTCCTCGTAGCGCAGGATCGACAGGACGGGACCGAAGATCTCCTCCTGGGCGATGGTCATCTCCGGCGTCACGTCGGCGAAGACGGTCGGGCTGACGAACCAGCCCCGCTCGCGCGGGGCCTCGGGACCGCCGGCGACCAGCCGGGCGCCCTCGGCGACACCCTTCTCGATGTAACCGCGCACCCGTGCCTGCTGTTTGGCGCTGACCACGGGGCCGATGCGGTCGCCGTACTTCGCGGCGGCGGCCGCGGCCAGCTCGACGGCCTCGTCGTACTGGTCGCGGTGGACCAGCATCCGGGTCCAGGCGCTGCACGTCTGACCGGAGTTGGACATCACGTTGGCGACGCCGACGTTGACGGCCCGGGCGAGGTCGGCGCTCGGGAGGATGACGTTGGCGGACTTGCCGCCCAGCTCCAGGGCGACCTTCTTGATCGCGGCGCCGGCCGTCGCGGCGATCTGCCGGCCGACGGCGGTGGAGCCGGTGAAGGAGACCAGGTCGACACCGGGGTGTGCGGCGAGCGCCTGCCCGGCGACCGGGCCGAGACCGGTGACGAGGTTGAAGACGCCGGCCGGGACGCCCGCCTCGTGGACCGCCTCGGCGAAGAGCTGGGCGGTGATCGGGGTGTCCTCGGCGGGCTTGAGGACCACCGTGCAGCCCGCGGCGAGGGCCGGGGCGACCTTGGCGACGATCTGGTGCAGTGGGTAGTTCCAGGGCGTGATGGCGCCGACCACGCCGATCGGCTCGTGGAACACGGTCGAGTTGCCGACCTGCTCCTCGAAGGAGTGGGTGGCGGCCAGTTCGGCGTAGGAGCCGGCGACCGCGATGGGGACGGCCGCATGGACCGCCTGGGAGAACGGCAGCGGGGAGCCGAGTTCGGCCGTGACGGTCTCGGCGATCTCGTCCTTGCGGGCCAGCAGGACGTCCCGCAGGGCGGTGAGACGCGCGGCTCGCTCGCCCGGCGGGGTCGCGGCCCAGACCGGGAGGGCGGCGCGGGCCGCGCGTACGGCGGCGTCCACGTCCTCGGCGCCGCCGGCCGGGACCCGGCCGACGACCTGCTCGTCCGCCGGATTGACCACCTCGATCACGTCCTGGCCCGCGGCGGGGCGCCAGGCGCCGTCGAGGTAGATGCCGTCGTGTGCCTTCATCGCGTTCCCTCCGGGCGGTCCTCGTCGTCCGCGCCCTAAACTAGCGCCGATAGTTTTTGGGCACCAGGGGTGCCCTCCGTGCGACGCCTCACGGTGTCACCGGGGCCCCGGGCATGTCACATCACCGGGCGCGGATGCCCGCGGAGTCCCCCTCGCCGGCATGCCCTGGACGCCGGACGGGCCACTCACCGCCCCCTCCCCACGCCCACGCAGCCCACCCACCGACATCCCCCGAACGCCAAAGCGGCCCACTCACCGACACCCTCCCAACGCCCCGGCAGCCCACTCACCAACACCCACCCCACGCCCAGGAGACCCACCCACCGACATCCCCCGAACGCCAAAGCGGCCCACTCACCGACACCCTCCGAACGTCCGGGCGGTGATCTCTCCGGACGTCCGGAGAGGTCACTCGTCGAGGTCCGGCAGCCGGGACGGCGCCGGGCAGATCCGTTCGCCGTGCCGGTCGAAGACGAACAGGTGGGCCAGGTCGACGAGGAGGGGGACCTGCATGCCGTGCCGCAGGTCGAAGTCGGGGGTGGTGCGCACGACGAGGTCGCCGGGCAGCCGCCCCTCGGGGGACGCGACGGCGGAATCCGGCTCCGGCGGCTCGTCCAGCACCACGACCGGCCCGGCCCGCAGACCACCCGCCCTCCCCCGCAGCCGGTCCAGGACCCTGCTCTCCCGGCGGCGGCGCCGGGGCTGCCGGGTCACCGGACGTGGAGCCTCGAGCTCCGGAACGACGGCGGGGCGCGAGCCGGTGTCGAAGTGGACGAGCGCCTCGTGGCCCTGGAACTCCACGTGTTCCACCAGCCCCGTGATGTGGGTCTCGCCGAAGCGGGCGTCGGCGGGCCGGCCGATGCGTACGGCCTCGGAGCGCAGCCCGACGATCACCTCCCGGCCCTGCTGCACGCGCAGCAGCTTGTGGTCCAGAGAGAGGGGTTCGGGCAGTCGCAGCGCCTGCTTGCCGAGGCTGATCGTCATCGCCCCGTCGAGCGGGGCGCGGACCAGGCCGCGCAGCAGGTTGATGCGCGGGGTGCCGATGAACGCGGCGACGAAGACGTTGCGGGGCCGCGCGTACACCGCGCGGGGGGTGTCGAGTTGCTGGAGCACTCCGCCGCGCAGGACGGCGACCCGGTCGCCGAGGGACATGGCCTCGGCCTGGTCGTGGGTGACGTACACCGTGGTGACGCCCAGTTTCCGGGTCAGGCCGGCGATCTCGGCGCGCAGCCGGTTGCGGAGCTTGGCGTCCAGGTTGGACAGCGGCTCGTCCATCAGGAAGGCGGAGGGGTGGCGGGCGATGGCCCGGCCCATCGCGACGCGCTGGCGTTCGCCGCCGGAGAGCTGCCCGGGGAAGCGGTCGAGGAGGTCCTCGATGCCGAGCATCCGCGCGGTGGCGTCCACCCGGGCCCGCGGGTCGCTGCCGGGGTCCTCGATGCGCAGCGGGAAACCGATGTTGTCGCGGCCGGTCATGGTCGGGTACAGGGCGAAGTTCTGGAAGACCATCGCGATGTCCCGCCCGGACGGCGGCAGGTCGTTGGCGTGGACGCCGTCGAGCAGCAGCCGTCCCTCGGTGATCTCCTCGAGGCCCGCGATCATCCTGAGCACGGTGGACTTGCCGCAGCCGGACGGCCCGAGCAGCACCAGGAACTCGCCGGGCGCGATGTCCAGCGACAGCCGGTCCACCACGCGGACGCCTTTGTCGTAGACCTTGCTCACGTCGTGCAGGGAGATGGCGCGTGTCATGACGGTGTCCCCGGGGACTCACTAGGGCGCTGGTGCTCCGCGTCGAATGCCCCGTACGGGACCGTACGGGGCTGTGAGTCACGGAAGTTAACGGACGGTGCGCGGCCGGGGGAAGACGCCGGACGGGATCGGACACGGTGGTCCGCTGAGCGGGAATACGGAGCCGGCGGTTCAGAGGCCGGAGCCGGTGGTTCAGAGGCCGGAGCCGGTGGTTCAGGGGCCGGCGGACCGGGCGGCGCTCCGGCGTCCGCCGCCGGGGCCGGCCTGGGGGCGGGTCAGCGGGTGGCGGTCAGATGGGCGAAGACGACGACGTTGCTGGTGTATCCGGTCCTGCGGTCGAAGAAGCCGCCGCAGGTGAGCACGCGCAGCTCGGGGCGCCCGCGCGGCCCGTACACCTCCTTGTCGGGGAAGCCGGCCTTGTCGAAGACCTTCACCCGGTCGACGGTGTAGACGGCGGTGCGGCCGTCGGCGCGCCGGGCCTCGATCCGGCTGCCGCGGGTCACGTGGGCGAGGCCGGCGAAGACCGCGGGGCCGGTTTTCGTGTCGCGGTGGCCCACGGCGATCGCCGTGCCCCGCTCGCCGGGGGAGGGCCCGTCCTCGTACCAGCCGACGACCTTGGGCCTGTCCAGCGGGGGTGTTTCGAGCTCCCGGCCGGGGCCGAGCCCCAGCCCGACGATCGGCGCCTCGATGCCCAGGGAGGGGACGCGCAGGGTGGTGGCCCGGGAGCGGGGCAGCGGACGGGGCGGGGTTCTCGCGGCGGCGGACACGGCGCGATCGCCCCCGGACGCCGTGCCGGCCGGCGTCCCGTCGCTCCCTCCGCACTGGACGCCGACCGTCACCAGGACGGCCGCCACCGCGGCCGTCCTGACGAGTCGATAGGCACGGGTCCGGTGCCAGGGCCTGCGTCCGCGCCTACGCGGCACCATGGGAGCGTCGGCGGATCAGGCGGATGTACGCGGCTCCGCTGACGACCACCAGTCCCACCGCGGCGGCCGCGCTCAGCGGGGTGTAGGCCTGTGCCGTGTCGACGAGACCGCCGCCGCCCGCGTGGACGCCGCCCTTCGGGCCGTCCCCGTCGTGGCCGCCGCCGTGCCCGCCCTCACCGCGGTCCTCGATGGGACGGCCCGGGTCCTCACCCCTGCCGCTCGTCCGCCCGCCGCTGTCCTGGCCGCCGCCCTCCGGACCGGAGGCGGACTGGCCGCCCGGGCCCTGACCGCCGAAGCCGCGGCCGTCGTTCCCGCGGCGTTCATCGCTGCAGTCGACGCGGAAGACCTTCTCCCTCGGTCCGACGCCTCCCTCGACGGTCCAGGTGAGCCTGTACTGTCCGTCGGCCAGCCCCAGCGTGTCGGTGTGCCCGGCGCCCCCGGCGAGGGTGATGGTGCCGGTCACGGTGGCAGCGGTGGGCAGCGGGGGCTGCGCCTGGATGGTGTAGGCGACGCTCGTCAGTTCGCCGAAGTTGACGGCGTCCAGGTAGAACCTGCAGACCACGGGGTCGTCCTTCGACACCCCGTAGGGCACGCGCTCATCGTGGATCCTGATGTCGGCGCCGACTCCGGGCTGGGCCGCGGCGGTCGGCGCCGCGAGCCAGGTGGCCCCGGCCGCGGTGAGGACGGTGAGGGCCGTGACGCCGAGGCGGCTGCCGGCGGACGGGAGCATCGAGGTGGGCATGGATGTTCCTCCGAGTCAGACGATTTTCATACAAATCGCGCTTGCATCTGACTCTCTTCACATCCGCTCCGCACCGTGCGGGAGCACGCCCCGACGCGCCGTCACATGTCCCCCGACCGGCGCAATCCGGTCCCGGACCGCGGCCGCCGCGGAGGCGTTCCGGCCCGCCGGCCCCCTCCCGGGGCGCCCGGCGAGCGCAGCGCGACCCCCGAGGACAGCAGCAACAGCGCCCCCAGCATCACGAAGGGCGCGGCCACCCCCGCGACCCCGGCGACCAGACCCGCGGCGGCGGGCGCGGCGACCTGGCCCAGCCGGTTGCCGGTCAGACGCAGCGCGAGGGCCGTGGAGCGGGCGCCGTCGGGAGCGGCCTGGACGACCGTGGTCATCGACAGCGGCTGCCCGACGCCGAGACAGAAGCCGAGGGCGGCGAGCATCGCGGCGAGCCCCCACACCGGCACCGGCACCGCCATCCCGGCGCACAGCAGGGCCGCCAGCAGACACGTCACCGTGAGCAGGGCCGTCCGCCCGAACAGCCGCAGCAGAGGGGTGAGCACCAGGCGGCAGCCGATGGTGGCGGCCGCGCGCAGACTGAGCAGCACGCCGACGACGGAGGGCGCGATGCCCCGGTGCTCGCCGACCACGGGCAGATAGGCGGTGAGGATGTCGGTCGCGGACAGCACGGAGAGGCTGACCAGGATGCCGGCCGGGACGCCCCGGGAGCGCAGGATGCGGGCGACGGGCACCCGGTCGCCCGGCGCGTTCCGGGACGCGGGGCCCGTGTCACGGTGCTCTGTGCGCCACAGCGAGGTGAGCGCGACCGCGGCGACCGCGCCGGCGACGAGCAGGGCGAGGGCGCTGGTGCCGGCCATGTCGTGGCCGCCGATGAGAGCGCCCGCCGCGATCGGGCCGACCAGCTGGCCGAGGGAGGCGCCGATGGTGAAGTGGCCGAAGTTGCGGTCCTGTTCGTGCGGGGCGGACTGGCGGGCCACCAGCGACTGGGAGCCGATGACGAAGCAGAGGTGGCCGAGACCCATCACCCCGCTCCACAGGGCCATGGCCCACAGGGACTCGGCGACGCCGCTCAGCGCGCAGCCGCCGGATATGAGCACCACGCCGACGGGCAGCAGGGGCGCACACCGGCCGTGGTCGGTACGGCGGCCCAGCGGGACCGCGGCGAACAGCGGAAGCAGCGCGTAGACGCCCGCGAGGACGCCGACGGCCCGCTCGTCGGCGCCCAGCGCGAGGGCCCGGTAGGAGACGGCGGGCCGGGCCATCGACACCGCCCCCTGCGCGAAGCCGAAGGCGATGACGAGGCGGAGCAGCCAGCCGCGGTTCCCACCGGGCCTCATGTCGAGTCCTCCAAGGACGGTCGGACGAAGGTCAGATGATGCCGAACAGGACGCCGGCGCCGAGGATCACCAGCGAGGTGATCGCGGCCCACTTCACCACGAACCTGGTGTGGTCGCCGAACTCGACCTTCGCCATGCCGACGAGCACGTACACGGCCGGGACCAGCGGGCTCGACATGTGCAGCGGCTGGCCGACGAGCGAGGCGCGGGCGATCTCCAGCGGCGAGACACCGTGCGCGGCACCGGCCTCGGCGAGGACCGGCAGGACACCGAAGTAGAAGCCGTCGTTGGACATGAAGTACGTCAGCGGCAGGCTCAGGAAGCCGGTGACGAGCGCCATGTGCGGGCCCATGCCCGCGGGGATGCCGTCGACGATCCACTTGGCCATCGCGTCGACCATGCCGGTGCCCTGCAGGACGCCGGTGAAGACGGCGGCCGCGAAGACCATGCCGGAGACGTTGAGGACGTTGTCGGCGTGGGCGGCGAGCCGGGCCTTCTGGTCGGGGATGTGCGGGAAGTTGACGGTCAGGGCGAGCGCGGCTCCGAGCAGGAACAGCACCGGGATCGGCAGCCACTCCATGATCATCGCGGTGAGCAGCGCGACCGTGAGCAGCGCGTTGAACCAGTAGAGCTTGGGGCGCAGTGTCGGGCGGTCGGGGTCGAGGCCCTGGAGGCGGGCGTCGTCCTGGTCGTCGTCGCCCTCGCCCGCGTCGTTCGCGTCGGTGCCCGAGCCGGAGCCGCCGGTGGTCTTCGTCAGGCGGACCTTGCCGGAGCCGCCGGAGGCTCCGGCGCCCACGAGCACCGTCTCGGTCTCCTGGTCCGGCTCGTCCTCGACGATCTTCTCCTGCTCCAGCACCTCGTCCAGGCTCAGCACACCGAGCCGCTTGCGCTCGCGCAGACCGAGGAAGTAGGCGAGGACGAGGACGAAGAGCAGGCCCACCGCGAGCGCCGGGATCATCGGGACGAAGATGTCGCCCGCGTCGAGCTTGAGCGCGGTGGCGGCACGGGCCGTCGGACCGCCCCAGGGCAGGGTGTTCATGACGCCGTTGGCGGTGGCCGCGACACCGGTCATCACGACCAGGCTCATCTTCAGGCGCTTGTACAGCGGGTACATCGCCGAGACGGTGATCATGAAGGTGGTCGAGCCGTCACCGTCGAGGGAGACGATCGCCGCGAGGAGGGCCGTACCGACGACGACGCGCAGCGGGTCGGCCTTGCAGAACTTCAGGATGCCCCGGACGATCGGGTCGAAGAGGCCGACGTCGATCATGAGGCCGAAGTAGACGATGGCGAACATCAGCATCGCGGCGGTGGGCGCGAGGTTGCCCACTCCCTCGATGACGTAGTCGCCGAGCTTGGCGCCCTTTCCGACGAAGACGCAGAAGAGTGCGGGGATCAGTACGAGCGCCGCGATCGGCGACATCTTCTTCATCATGATCAGGACCAGGAAGGTCGCGATCATGGCGAAGCCGAGGATGGTCAGCATGTGGATACCTAACGTTCGCCCTTGAACATCCCACCTGGGGGTCGGCGGTGCGTTGACGTTAGGACCGTTCAAACGGTGTTAACAAGACGTTGACGTGCGAGCAATAAGCGCAAAAGTCCTGGTCACAGCTTTGCTCAGGTCAGAGGCGCGTGCGTTTCGGTCACCGCGGCGAGTGCGGTGACCTCGACGGGCACGCCGTTGAGGACCGCGTTGCCCGACAGCGGGTCGAGCAGGCTGCCGTCGAGGAGCTGGTTGACGTTGACGCCGGGGTCGGCGGAGGCGTGGCTCAGCCGGGTGCCGGGCCGGTCGTGTCCCCAGCCGTGCGGCAGGCTCACGACGCCCCTGCGCACGCCGTCGGTCACCTCGGCCGGGGCGGTCACCTCTCCCCCGGCGCCCTTGACGCGCACCGCGGCACCGTCGCGGACGCCCAGCCGCTCGGCGTCCTCCGGATGGATGTGCAGCGTGCAGCGGTTGGTGCCGCCGGTCAGGGCGGGCACGTTGTGCATCCAGCTGTTGTTGGACCGCAGGTGCCGGCGCCCGACCAGGACGAGCCCGGCGGGCCGTTCCGCCGACGCGCGCCGCAGCCGGGGAAGATCGTCCACGATCGGTCCCGGCAGCAGCTCGATCCGCCCGCTGCGGGTCTTCAGCGGCTGCGGCAGGCGGGATTGCAGCGGTCCGAGGTCGATGCCGTGCGGGTGGTCCAGCAGCCTGGTCAGGCTGAGCCCGTCGGGCCGTGCGCCGAAGCCGTCGCCGTAGGGGCCGAGGCGCAGCATCATGTCCAGCCGGCGCTCGGGACCGGTGTCGCCGGTGAGCCGCGCCGCGAGCTCCTGCGGGTCGCGGCCGTACACGGGTGAGTGGGGCTCCTTCACCGCCTTGCCCAGGGTCTGGCCGACGACCAGGTCGTCGACGGCCGACGGGTCGGCGCCGTGCATCCCGGTGGCGGCCAGGGTCAGCCGGGCGAGGATCTCGCTCTCGGCCATCCGGCCGGGTTCGAGCGGGACGGCGGGCCGGGTGTAGCGGACCTGGTTGCGGACGGCGAGGGTGTTGAAGGCGAAGTCGTGGTGCGGGCTTTGGGAGGGCGGGGGCGGCGGCAGGACGACGTGGGCGTGGCGCGAGGTCTCGTTGAGGTACGGGTCGACGCTGACCATGAAGTCGAGGGAGTCGAGGGCCTTGTCGAGACGGTCGCCGTCGGGTGCGGAGAGCACGGGGTTGGCGGCCACGGCTATCAGGGCCCGGATCGGCTCGCCCTCCTGCGTCGCGGTGTCGATCTCCTCGGCGAGCGCGGAGAGCGGCAACTCGCCCTTCGCCTCCGGGTGTCCGCTCACGCGCGAGTGCCAGCGTCCGAGCGCGAAGCCGCGGCCGGGGCCGGCGGGACGGGGTGTCCTGTCGGTGGCGGCCTGCGGGAAGAGGGCGCCGCCGGGCCGGTCGAGGTTGCCGGTGAGGATGTTGAGGACGTCGACGAGCCAGCTGGCGAGCGTGCCGAACGGGACGGTGCAGCTGCCGATACGGCCGTAGACGGCGGCGGTGGGAGCGGCGGAGAGTTCGCGGGCGAGGGCCCGCGTCACCGCGGCCTCCACGTCGCAGGCCCCGGCGACGGCTTCGGGAGTGAAGTCCCTTAGGGCCGCCCGGAGTTCGTCGACGCCCTGGACGTGAGCGGCCAGCTCCCCGAGGTCCACGAGCCCTTCCTCGAACAGCACCTGGACCATCGCGGCGAGCAACAGGGCGTCCGTGCCGGGCCGGATCGCCACGTGCCGGTCGGCGAGCTTCGCGGTGCGGGTGCGGCGGGGGTCGACGACCGTGAGGGTGCCGCCCCGGGCCTTGAGGGCCCTGAGCTTGCCGGGGAAGTCGGGCGCGGTGCACAGACTCCCGTTGGACTCCAGCGGGTTGGCGCCGATGAGCAGGAGGTGGTCGGTGTGGTCGAGGTCGGGGACGGGGATGGCGTTGGCGTCGCCGAAGAGCAGTCCGCTGGAGACGTGCTTGGGCATCTGGTCGACCGTGGATGCGGTGAACAGACTGCGGGTGCCGAGTCCGGCGAGCAGCACCGGCGGGTAGAGCGCGCCGGCCACCGTGTGCACGTTGGGGTTGCCCAGGACCACGCCGACGGCGTGCGGCCCGTGCCGCTCGACGACCGGCCGGATGCCGGCGGCGACCGCGTCGAAGGCCTCCTGCCAGGTGGCCTCCCGCAGCTCTCCGTCCTGGCGCACGAGGGGCGTGCGCAACCGGTCGGGGTCGCCGTCGACGGCCCCGAAGGAGGCGCCCTTGGGGCAGATGAACCCCTTGCTGAACACGTCGTCCCGGTCGCCTCGGGCTCCGGTGACCCTCGTTCCCTCGATGGTCAGGGTGAGCCCGCAGGTGGCCTCGCACAGGGGGCAGATTCGCAGGGCGGTGCGGGACACGGGTCCTCCCGGAGGGCGGCGGCGGTGACGCTTGCGTGCCGCAGAGCATACCGACCGGTATGCACGCTGGGGAGGCCTTGGGCCGGACAATCGGAGAGGCAGCACTCGCGGCCTGGGAGAGGTGGTCATCGGACTCGGGAGAGGCCACCCCCGGATACGGGAGCAACCGCCCCGCACTCGGAAGAGACCGCCCCCCGATACGGGAGCAACCGCCCCGCACTCGGAAGAGACCGCCCCCCGATACGGGAAAGCTCCTACCCGGATACGGCCAGCCCCGCGGATCGGAGAGCCACCGCCGGCCTCGGGAGTCGGGCTACGCCCTCGGGGGCGGGGGCGGGGACTCCCCCCTCGGGAACGACCCGTGGCCGTGGCCTCGGATGAGCCCTCCTTGGAGCAGCCCGGCCCGGAAGAGGTCCGGCGGCCCGAACTCCGGCCGCCGAGAGGCCCCTCGGCAGAATCCCCCGGCCTCAGGGATCCCGGATCGTCAGTCCAGGGTGCGGGCGAGGTAGGCCCGCAGGAGTTCCCGGGTCTCCTCGATCACCCTCTCGTCCCCCGCCGGATCCATCCGGAAGGCCAGGTGCACGAGGGTGTCCGCGGTCTCCACGGCGATCAGGAAGGTGCGGCGCAGATCCTCGTCGGGCCGGCGGCCGAGGTAGCCGGAGAGCAGGTCGGTGAGGCGGTCGGCGACACGGTGGTTGGGTTCGGCGCGGGCGCCGACCGGGATCTGGTTGCCGAAGTCGACGAGGGAGAAGCCGGGCGCGGTGCGCTTCATGGCCAGGTACTCGTCGAGCACGGCGTCCATGGCGGCCCGCCAGTCCCCCCTGCCCTCGGCTCCGCCCGGGCGGGAGGCGCCCGCGTCGCCGGCACGCTTGAGCCGCTCGGTGACGCGCTCCGCGTAGCGCTCCAGGTTGCGCTGGGCGAGGGCGTCGGCCATCTGCTTCTTGTTGCCGAAGAAGCGGTAGACGGAGCCGATGGGGACGCCGGCGCGCTCGGCGACGGCACGGGTGCTCAGGGCGTCGTAGCCGACCTCGTCCAGGAGGTCGGCGCAGGCGTCCAGAATTCTGGTCAGGCGTTCGGCGCTGCGCCGCTGCACGGGCGCACGGCGAAGCGATGTCGCGTGGGGCACGGGCTTCATGATGCCTTTCCGCCGGGACCGGGTGAACCTCGCCCCTGGGTACGCAGAAAGATGTGTGACGCACTCAGTCCCGGTGCGGCGGAGGAGGCGGAGGTCTCCGGGGACGCGGGGGTCGCGTCCGACCTCGAGGACGCCTCGGGCCCCGAGGACGCCTCCGACCCCGAGGACGCCTCCGGTTCCGAGGACGCCTCCGGTTCCGAGGACGCCTCCGGTTCCGACGCCGTGATGTCCGCCGTGCTCTCCACCGGCTTGCCGTCGACCGCCCACACCGTGCCGTCGTCCGCGTACAGACGGGCGGTGACCTGGTGGGTGCCGTGCGGGAGGTAGCCGGCGGGGATGTCGTAGGTGGGACCGCGCAGATCGGCCACGGCTCGGTCGTCCACGAAGAGCCGGGCGGTGCCGCGGCCGGCGACCGCCCGCGCCTTCGTCCCGGCCGGCGAGAACAGGAAGTTGCTCACCTTGAGGCGGACGTCCCAGCCGCCGTCGGCGTCGGGCTCCACCTCGAGCCCCACCTCCGGCGCGCCCTCGCCGTCCACCTCCCGGTAGTGGCGCCCGTCGTCGTCCGTGTCCTCCAGGACCTTGCCCACCGGCTCCGGTGAGGCCGCGGTCGTCCCCGCGGGCCCGGCCGGCTCGCGGGCATCACCGGAGCCGCAGCCCGCGGATCCGGTCAGCAGCAGGACACAGACCGCGAGCGCGGGAAGGGTGCCACGCGTCCACGACATGCGGGGGAGCGTAGAACACCGGTACGACGGCACGAATCCCCCTGAAGTCGGTTCTCGCCACCGCGTGATCGTCCTCCCGAAGGAGGAGCCCTCCCGGAGGAGGAGCCCCGAGCCGCCCCGCACCTCTTGCGCGCGGGAAACCGCAATCCTACGGTGATACATAGGAATCAGTGTCCGAGAGGGAGCACGCATGAGCAGCGGGGACGCACGCAAGACGGCCGAGGGGCTGACCTACCTGTCGGGGTTCGGCAACGAGCACGTCTCCGAGGCGGTTCCGGGCGCCCTGCCCGAGGGCCGCAACTCGCCGCAGCGCGCGCCGCTGGGCCTGTACGCGGAGCAGCTCAGCGGTTCGGCCTTCACCGAGCCGCGCGCCCACAACCGCCGCTCCTGGCTGTACCGGATCCGTCCCTCGGCCGCGCACCCCGCGTTCACCCGCGCGGACAACGGGGCGCTGCGCACGGCCCCGTTCACGGAGACGGTCCCGGACCCCAACCGCCTGCGCTGGAACCCCCTGCCGGAGCCCGTGCCGGGGACGGACTTCCTGGCGGGCCTGTGGACCCTCGGCGGCAACGGCGACGCCACCCAGCGCACCGGCATGGCCGTGCACCTGTACCACGCCAACGCCTCCATGGACCGAGTCTTCAGCGACGCCGACGGCGAGCTGCTGATCGTCCCGGAGCGCGGCGGCCTCCTGCTGCGCACGGAGTTCGGCCTGCTGCACGCCGAACCGGGTCATGTGGCGCTGATCCCGCGCGGGGTCCGCTTCCGGGTCGAGCTGCTCGACACCGGGTCCGACGGCGGGCCGGGCCCGGCGGCCCGCGGGTACGTCTGCGAGAACTACGGCGCCCCCTTCCGCCTCCCCGACCTCGGCCCGATCGGCGCCAACGGCCTCGCCAACCCCCGTGACTTCCGCGCACCGGTCGCGGCGTACGAGGACGTCGAGGGCCCGGTGGAGGTGGTGAACAAGTTCTGCGGCAACCTGTGGACCGCCACCTACGACCACTCCCCGCTCGACGTCGTCGCCTGGCACGGCACCCACGTTCCGTACGTCTACGACCTGCGCCGCTTCAACGTGATCGGGACGATCTCCTACGACCACCCGGACCCCTCGATCTTCACGGTGCTGACCTCTCCCTCCGACACCCCGGGTCTCGCGAGCGTGGACTTCGTGGTCTTCGCGCCGCGCTGGCTGGTGGGCGAGGACACCTTCCGGCCGCCGTACTTCCACCGGAACGTGATGAGCGAGTACATGGGCCTGATCGAGGGCGCCTACGACGCGAAGGCGGAGGGCTTCGTGCCCGGCGGGGGCTCGCTGCACAACATGATGTCGGCGCACGGACCGGACCGGGAGACCTTCGACCGGGCGAGCGCCGCGGAGCTGAAGCCGCACAAGGTGGACGACGGGCTGGCGTTCATGTTCGAGACGCGGTGGCCGGTCACCCTCACCCCGCACGCGGCGGGCGCGCAGCACCTGCAGCAGGGCTACGACGACGTGTGGTCGGGCCTGGAGAGGCACTTCCGCCCGTTGCACTGACCGTCGCGCGAAAGGTACGGATAGCCCGTGACCTCCTTCGCCCCGGACTCGATCGTCCTGAACCGCAAGCTGCCGCTCTGGTACCAGGTGTCGCAGTCGCTGCGCGCCTCGATACTGGGCCGCTCGCCGCAGGACCCGCTGCGCCTGCCCACCGAGGAGCAGTTGGCCGGGCACTACGGGGTGAGCGTGCTGACCATGCGCCAGGCGCTGAAGGAGCTGGAGGAGGAGGGGCTGATCACCCGCCACCGCCGGCGCGGCACGTTCATCGAGCCGACCGCCCGGCGGGGCGCCCCCGTCCGCCTGCTGGGCTCGGTCGACGCGATCGTGGCCCAGCAGTCCGGCATGGTGACGGAGCTCCTCGACCGGGGGACGGCGGCGCCCCCGGCCGAACTCGCCGAGTACTTCCCGGACCTGGCGGAGGTGGCGACGTACCACCGGCTGCGCAGCGACGAGAAGACGGGTGAGCCGACCAACCACGCCCGCAACTACGTCCGTCCGGACGTCGCGTCCCTGATCGATCCGGACGACCTGGTGCGCTGGCCGATGACGAAGGTGCTGCGGGACGTCGTGGGGGCGGACATCAGCCGCATCACGGACACCGTCGAGGCCCGTCTCGCCGACCCCGAGACGGCCGGACTGCTCCACGTCCCGCTGCTGAGCCCGATCCTCCACTACACGGGCGTGACCTACGACACCGACGGCCGCCCGCTGGACGTGGCGGTCATCCACTACCGCGGCGACCGCTTCTCCTTCACGGTGACCCTGGACGCCACCTGACCCGCGCGGCGAGGGGCCGTCGTACGATGCCCAGCGTGACGCACGACGACGCTCCGCTCCTGGCGGACCTCATGCCGTGGTCCGTCGCACCCGTGCGGCTCGGCCGCGGCTGGCCGGCGGCCCCGGACGCGGCATCGCTGAAGGCCCGTTGGGACGCTCTGGTGAAGGCCGAGGGACCCGACCGGGAGGCCCTGTTCGAGCCGACCCGTTCGCGGACGCTGCACTCGGCGGTCGGCCAGCTGCCGGGCCGGCCGACCGGCACGGAGAAGCTGCTGCGGGCCTCCGGCCCCTGTCCGGAGCCGGTCCGCGTGCTGCACGCCCCCTTCGACGAGCAGTGGCTGATTCCCGACCACCGCCTGATCGACGCCGCGCGGCCCGAGTTGTGGCGGGTGGCGGACCGTCACCAGGTCTTCGTGGTGGAGACGGCCGGGGATCCGCCCGGCCCCGTCCTCCTCGCCACCTCACTGCTGCCCCTGGTCCGCCCGGGCCGCGTCCGCCCCCTGTACCGCCGCCCGGGCGGCACGGAACCGAACCTGGCCCCCGGCCTGCTGGAGCACCTGACCGCACGGCTGGGTCACCCGGTGACCCCGGCCGACGTCCTGGCCTGGATCCTCGCGGCGACCCGCCCCGACCTCACGGTCCCGCTCACCGCGGACCCGGAGCACTGGGCGCGGGGCGTCGAACGGGGCCGCCGCATCCTCTGGCTGCTGCGCCGCGACGGCGACCGGCCCAAACTCCCCGGCGGCCGCCGCCCCTACGTCCGCGCCCCGCTGCCGCCGCGCCCCCGCACGCTCCACTACGACCGCGACGAGGAGACCCTGCACCTCGACGACGGCCGCATCTCCCCCGTACCGCCCGAGGCGTGGGACTTTCAGGTGGCGGGGTCCGGGGTCGTGGAAGCCTGGTTCACGGCGCGGACGGCGGAGGGCGAGCCGGGGACCCTGAACGCCGTGCGCCCGGCGACCTGGCCGCAGACCTGGACCTCGGAGCTGCTGGAGCTGATCACGGTCCTCGCCCTGCTCGCCGAACTGCGCCCGCGGCAGGCGGAGTCCACGGCGCCGGCCCCGGTCACGGCCGCCGAGCTGCACCGGGCGGGCGTGCTGCCGGTGCCCGAGCCCGCACGCCGGCCGGCCTCGGTGCTCGGCGGACACGAGGAGGGCCCCGAGGGTCAACTCGCCCTGATCTAGGGGGCGGCCGCGGAGTCTAGGGGGTGGCCTTCGGGTCGAAGGAGTCCAGCAGCCGCGTGAGGGCCCGGTCGAAGGCGCCCTCCGGGTCCTCCGGCGGGGCGACCCCCTGGGCGAACAGGGCCGCCAGGTGCGGATAGTCGCCCGTCATGACCTGGCGCATCATGTAGGCGCCGCGCACGGCCTCCTCCTGCTCCGCGGACCACGGCACGGAGCGCGTCCGTTCGGCGACGGCCTGCTCGTTGGCGACGAACGTCATGACCGATCCGTTGACCATCCCGAACAGTTCCAGCTTCGTACCGGGCGGCACGTCGAGGCCTTCCAGACAGGCGAGGCACCAGTCCAGACAGCGCAGCGCGTTGGGGCTGATGCTGTAGACGGTCGACATCACGCGGACCAGCCAGGGGTGGCGGCGCATGATGCCGCGGGCCTGGCGGGCGAGGTCCATCATGTCCGCGCGCCAGTCGCCGCTCGGCTCGCGGGACAGGTCGTACTCCCCGCTGACCAGGTCGACCATCAGCTCGTACAGGTCCTCCTTGCGCGGCACGTAGTTGTAGAGCGACATGGTGCCGCAGCCGATCTCGGCCGCGACTCGGCGCATCGAGACCGCGTCGATGCCGTCCGCGTCGGCGATGCGGACGGCCGCCGCCGCGATGTCGGCGCGGCTGTACGCGGGTTTGGGGCCCCGGCCCGCACGCTCGGGGCGCGCCCAGATCACCTCGGGTTCGGCCGCTCGGCCCGCCATGGATCATCACCTCCCCACCATCGTAGTTACGTACACCGTACGTAGTGCGGTACGGTCACCCCATGACAACTACGTACGCCGTACTTAGTGAGGGTCTGGAGAAGCGTTTCCGCGATGTCCGTGCGCTGCGCGGGCTGGACCTCGCGGTCGTGCAGGGCACGGTCTGCGGGCTGCTCGGGCCGAACGGCGCGGGGAAGACGACCGCGATCCGGGTGCTGACCACCCTGCTGGCCCCGGACGCAGGGACGGCCAGGGTCGCCGGGCACGACGTCGTGCGCGAGGCGGCGGAGGTCCGGCGGCGGATCGCGGTCACCGGGCAGTACGCCTCGGTCGACGGCGATCTCACGGGCGCCGAGAACCTGCGGCTCTTCGCCCGGCTGCTGCGCGCGCCCCGGTCACGGGCCGACGAGTTGCTGGAGCGGTTCGGCCTGTCCGGGGCCGCGGACCGTCCGGCGCGCACCTACTCCGGCGGCATGCGGCGCCGGCTCGACCTGGCCGCGAGCCTCGTCACCCGGCCAGCCGTGCTCTTCCTGGACGAGCCGACCACCGGACTCGACCCGCACAGCAGGAACGACATCTGGGACGCGGTGAGGGAGTTGGCCCGTGAGGGCACGACCGTGCTGCTGACCACGCAGTACCTGGACGAGGCCGACCGGCTGGCCGACGACATCGTGCTGATCGACGAGGGCCGCGCCGCGCACCAGGGCACTCCGGCCGGGCTCAAGGCGCAGACGGGGCGGTTCGCGGAGGTGGTCGTCGCCGAGGAGGGCGGCGAGCCCGCGCTGCACGCGGCCGCCGTGGTCCTCGACCAGCTGACCGGTTCCGAACCGGTGCTCGACCGCGAACGCCGCACCGCGGGGGCGGTCGTCCTCGACCCGGACGTCACCCTGCCGCGGGTCGTCCGCGAACTCGACGCGGCCCGCGTGCCCGTCGTCGACGCGAGCCTGCGCCCGCCCACTCTCGACGAGGTGTTCCTGCGCCTCACCGCCACGAAGGAGGCCGCCGCATGAGCGCGGTGATCCACGACGGCAGCGCCATGCTGGGCCGCCACCTGCGGCGGATCCGGCACGCGCCCGCGATCACGGTGATGACCCAGACGATGCCGATCGTCTTCCTGCTGTTCTTCGGCTACGTCTTCGGCAGCGCGCTCGCCATGCCGGGCGAGGAGTACCGCGCGTTCCTGGTCCCGGGAATGCTGGTGGCGACCGCCGCGAACGGCATCATGACGGGGATGTTCACCGCAGCCCAGGACGCGCACCGCGGCGTGATGGACCGCTTCCGCACGCTGCCCGTGAGCCGCTCGGCGGTCCCCCTGGGCCAGGCGGTGGCCGACCTGCTGACGACCGCGGTCGGGCTCGTTCCGCTGCTGCTGGTGGGCCTCGCGATGGGCTGGCGCGTCGAGGGCGGATGGCTGCGCGGGGCGGGCGCCTTCGCGCTGCTGCTGCTCTTCCGCTTCGCCGCCACCTGGGTGGGCATCCTGCTCGGACTCGCCTCGCAGAGCGAGGAGGCCGCCGGCCAGCTGGGCGGCGCCACCTTCATGCTGCCGCTGCTGTCCAACGCCTACATCCCCGTCGACGGCATGCCCGGCTGGCTGCGCACGCCGGCCGAGTGGAACCCGATCAGCGCCGTGACGACGGCCCTGCGCGACCTGTTCGGGAACGCCCCCGTGCCCGAGGGCGCCGCCTGGCCGGTGGCCCACCCCGTCGCCGGGTCCGTGGCCTGGTGCCTCGCGCTGATCGCCGTGTGCCTGCCGCTCGCCGTCCGCCGGTACGCGCACGGGCAGCGGTGACCGGCAGCTGCTGACAAAGTCCCCGCCCACGGGACATGATCCGCTCCATGGAACAGCTCCCCCTGCCCCTGGAGGGCATCACCGTCGTCGCCGTCGAACAGGCCGTCGCGGCCCCGTTCGCCACCCGGCAGCTCGCCGACCTGGGCGCCCGGGTGATCAAGGTGGAGCGGGTCGACGGCGGCGACTTCGCACGCGGCTACGACACCGCCGCGCGCGGCCTCGCCTCCCACTTCGTCTGGTGCAACCGGGGCAAGGAGTCCGTCGCGCTGGACCTGAAGGACCCGCGCGGCCTGGACGTCGTCCGCCGGCTGGTCGCGGAAGCGGACGTGTTCGTGCAGAACCTCGCGCAGGGGGCGGCGGCCCGGCTCGGCCTGGACGCGGCCACCCTGTGCGCGGAGCACCCGCGGCTGATCGCCGTCGACATCTCCGGCTACGGCGCGAGCGGCCCCTACGCGGACAAGCGGGCCTACGACATGCTCGTGCAGTGCGAGGCGGGGCTGGTGTCGGTCACCGGGACGCCTGGGCAGCCAGTGAAGGCGGGCGTCCCGGCGGCCGACATCGCGGCGGCCATGTACGCCTTCTCGGGTGTGCTGGCGGCGCTGGTGCGGCGCGGGACGACCGGACGGGGCGGCCCGGTGGAGGTGTCGATGCTGGACGCCCTCGCGGAGTGGATGGGGCATCCCCTGCACCACACCCTGCACGGGGGAACCGCCCCGGCACGCACCGGACTCGCGCACGCCGTGATCGCGCCGTACGACGCCTATCCGACGGCGGACGGCGGACGGGTGCTGCTGTCGGTGCAGAACGACCGTGAGTGGATGCGCCTGGCGGAGCGGGTGCTGGGGCAGCCGGAGTTGGGGGCGGATCCGGCGTTCGCGACGAACGCGGCGAGGGTCGCGCGCCGGGAGCGTACGGACGCGCTGGTGGCGAAGGCCCTGGGAGCGCTGGACACCGATGAGGCGCTGGCGCGGCTGGAGGACGCGGGGATCGCGTGCGCGCGCCTGAGGGATGTGTCCGAACTGGCGGAGCACCCACAGCTGGCGGCCCGGGAGCGGTGGCGGGACGTGGACTCGCCGGTTGGGCCCCTGCGGGCGCTGCTTCCTCCGATCACACTGCCGGGTGGGGCGGAGGCGCGGATGGGGGCCGTGCCCGCGCTCGGGGAACACACCGGAGCGGTGCTGCGTGCCGTGGGGATGACGGACGACGAGATCGCAGCGCTGCGCCGGAACGGCGTGGTCGCCTGAGCGCGGGCCTTCAGTGCTTGTTGCCGCCGAACAGCGAACGGCGCAGTCGGCGCAGCGGCGCGAAGAGCGAGACCCGGCTCACTCGGGCGCCCCTGGGGCTGCGGTTGCGGGTGGGCTCACGCGCCGTCAGCTCCCGCATCAGTGAAGTCGCCTCGATCGTCTCCCGCTGCGGTATGGCGGGACCCGCCAGCACCGAGAGATGGCGGTCGAGACGCGAACTGGTCGCGCTGCTCCCGCAGGTGATCGCAGGGACCCTCGCCCTGCTGCGCATCGTTATCTGTTCCATGTCACTCCCCACCCGTACGAGTCCACCCGGCCCGGGCAGGGTAACCCTATCGCCCCGTCGGAGCACGCATGTATCGCGGTCACAGGATTCACCTTCCCCATAAGGGTGTTGACGATGCCTCCGCGGTTACTCTCCGAATCCAACCGATTTCAGGGTGAGTTGGACAACCGGCTGCGTAGTGGGCTGTGGTGAGCCTCCGTCAGGTTCGACGGTCACAGCGAGTGACGTCGAGGACTGCTCGAGACCGGTCGCGACCAAGGGCGTGTCGCCGTCGAAGAGGCCTAGGGAGCGCGGTTGCGCACCAGGGCGCATGACCCACAGCTGGTGCACCTGCCCGCCGGGCAGTTCGCCGTATCCGCTCAGCGTGACGACCGCCTCCCCCGCCGAGGCGGAAGCGATCACTCCGATGCTGCGGCCCTGCGCGTCCTTCCCGTTGCCCGCCCGGGCGTCCGGAGCTGCGAGAACGTGGGCGATCTCACGTGCCTGGGCACGCTCGGCGTCCAGCTGCTCCTGGGTGCGGCTCGCCTGGACGGCGAAGAGGGAGGCGACGACGAGCGCGGCGGCGGCCGTCGCCGTGGCGAACGGCACGAACAGGGGGCGGCGCGCACGGGGCGCACGGGTGCGGGCGGGCGGCGGCTGTATGCCCCAGACATGGGGCGGCAGCTGTGGCGCGCGCTCCCGCACCGGCCCGTGCGCGGGCTCCTGGGGAGTCGTCCGTACGGCGGCCAGGACCCGGTCGCGCATCGCGGCCGGCGGCGGGGCGGCCGTCGACCAGGCGAGCCGCACGGCGTCCTCGGACAGCGCCCGAACATCGGCGGCGCAGCGGTCGCAGCTCCTCAGGTGCCTCTCGAAGCGGCGGCGTTCGTCGGCGTCGAGGGCGTCGAGGGCGTAGGGGGCGGCCAGCGAGTGCAGGTCCTGCCGGCGGAACAGCGATCCGAGGACGCTCATGCGGCACCTCCCAGGCAGTCGCGCAGCCGCGTGAGTCCGTCGCGCATCCGGGTCTTGACCGTGCCCAGCGGCAACGAGAGCCGCTCGGCCACCTCGCGGTAGGTGTAGCCGTCGTAGTAGGCGAGGGTGACGGACTGGCGTTGCAGGGCCGTCAGCCGGTCCAGGCAGCGGCGCACCCACTCTCGCTCCAGTCCCGCCTCGACCTCCTCCGACACCTGGTCGAAGGCGGGGTGATGGGCGCGCTGGGCCTCGCGCTGCTCGCGTTCGCCGGCCGCGCGGACACTGCGCACCCGGTCGACGGCGCGACGGTGGGCGAGGGTGAGGATCCACGACAGGGCGCTGCCGCGGCCGGGGTCGAACCGCGCGGCGGAGCGCCAGAGTTCCAGCAGCACCTCCTGTGACACCTCCTCCGACTGCGCCGGATCCCGCACCACCCGCCGGACCAGTCCGAACACCGGTCCGGACACGAGCGCGTAGAGCTGTTCGAATGCCTTCTGGTCGCCGCCCGCCACGAGCAGCAGCAGCTCGTCCGCCTCCATCCGGTCCCCCTCCCCGCGGCCGCACCCGGCCCGTCCCGTCTTACCAGGCATTCGCAACGCACACACCTCCGGAGGAGGTACGGATCCGGAGGCCGGAAACGCGGGTGAACAGGAAAGAAAAAGTTTTTGGACGGCGACCAATCCGATCCCGCCCTCCGCTCCGTATCACTGTCCGTCAGGCAAGTTGGCACAGAGGACGGACGGCATGACAGCAGCTATCTCCAGGAGCGGATCAGGACGCAGGGGCGTCGCGACCCTCATATGCGGGGCGCTGGCCGCCGGGGGGCTCGCGGCCGCCGGCGTCGCCACGCTGGAACCGGGGGTGGCCGCCGCCTCCAGCCACCGGGAGGCCCCGCTCATCTCCGGGACCCCGCAGTACGACAACACGGACGTGTACGCCTTCGTGAGCCCGGACCATCCGGACTCGACGACGATCATCGCCAACTGGATCCCGTTCGAGGAGCCGGCGGGCGGCCCGAACTTCTTCACGTTCGCCGAGGACGCGCAGTACGACCTGCACATCGACAACAACGGCGACGCGCAGGGCGACCTGCTCTTCCGGTACACCTTCAAGACGCACGTCAAGAACAAGAAGACGTTCCTGTACAACACCGGGGCCGTCGAGAGCCTCGACGACAAGGACCTGAACGTCACGCAGACGTACGACCTCGAGCTGGTCAAGCTGAGGAAGCAGAAGGTCCTCCACAAGACGAAGCTCGCGGACGACGTACCGGTGGCGCCGTCGAACGTGGGCAAGGCGTCGATGCCGGACTACAAGAAGCTGCGCGACCAGGCGATCTACAAGCTCTCCAACGGCGCGAAGACCTTCGCCGGCCAGGCCGACGACCCCTTCTTCCTGGACCTGCGCGTCTTCGACCTGCTGTACGGCGGGAACCTCTCCGAGGTCGGCAACGACACGCTCAAGGGCTACAACGTCAACTCGATCGCCCTGCAGGTGCCGACCGACCTGATCACCGAGTCGTCCGACCAGCCGATCGTGGGCATCTGGTCCACCACGCAGCGCCGCAACGCGCAGGGCTACTTCTCCCAGGTCTCGCGACTCGGCAACCCGCTGGTGAACGAGGTCGTCAACCCCATCAAGGACAAGGACAAGTTCAACGCGTCCGCGCCCTGGGAGGACGCCCGGTTCCTGAAGAACGTCACCAACCCCGAGCTGCCGAAACTCATCGAGGCGATCTACAAGATCAAGGCGCCGGCCGAGCCGCGCAACGACCTCGTCGACGTGTTCCTGAAGGGCGTCAAGGGCCTCAACCAGCCTCCGCACGTGACGCCGTCGGAGGAGCTGCGGCTGAACACCTCGATCAAGCCGACCGCCGCTCCCAAGCGGCTGGGCGTGCTCGACGGCGACAACGCGGGCTTCCCGAACGGCCGTCGGCTCACCGACGACGTGATCGACGCCTCGCTCCAGGTCGTCGAGGGTGAACTGCTCGGCGCCAAGAACGACCTGGGCGACGCGGTCGACAAGAACGACAAGGAGTTCGAGAAGGCCTTCCCGTACGTCGCGCTGCCGACCGAGGGGTCGCGCGGCCCGCTCGCCAAGGGCACCGGCGGCGGCAACGACGTCCGCAACCAGCTCGGTGACGCCCTCCAGCCGGCCTCCTCCTGGACCGACGGCAACACGGGTCTGATCGCCGTCTCCGCGGGCGCGGGCGCGGCCGGGATCCTGCTCATCGGCGGCGGCCTGACGTGGTGGCGCCGGATGCGGGGCCGGGCTTACTAGGCCCGCCGGGCCAACCGGGCGGCGGGCAACCGGGCGCCGGGCCACCGGCAACCGGCCACCGGGCCCTCGAACCGCCGGCCTTCCAGGCCGGTGCACGGACCGGGCCGGGGAGAATCCTGCGCTCCCCGGCCCGCACCACCCCCCACCGACGGGCGCGGCCCGCGTACCCATTCCCCCACGGCGCGGGCCGCGCCACCCCAACGGCAGGACGATCCACCCCAGGCGACCGAGGAGAGGGCATGTCCCCGCGTACGAACGACGGCGAACCGGAGCGCGAGCACCCGGCCTCCGGGCCGCGCCCCGAGCACCCCGCCCGGCCCGACGGCGGGCCGGAGGGCGAGACCGGGGCGGCCGGGTCGTCGCAGGCGTCCGGCAGCGGAGACGCCGTCCCGCGGACCACCGGACCACGCACCGCGGACGCCGGCCGCCGAGGCGCCCGGGCCGTCGAGGACGCTCAGGGCGTACCGGCCGTGCGGGAGGACGCGCGGGGGACGGAGACCTTCGAGGAGCCGGGGAGCATCCGGGCCTCACAAGACGGCCAGGATGGGCCGGAGAGCGCGGACACCAAGGACGGGCCGGACGACGCCGACACCCAGGACGGGCCGGACGACGCGGACACCCAGGACGGGCCGGACCGCGCGGACGTCCAGGACGGGCCGGACCGCGCGGACGGCGAAGGAGTTTCGGCGGGCGCCCCGTCCGGCGCCGGCGAGGTCGACGCCCGTGTCGCCGCCGTGCGTCGTACGGGTGCCGCGGGCCGGCGTTGGCGGGCCCTGCACCTGGGGGCCTGCGCGGCCATGGTGGCCGTCGCGCTCACCGCCGGGGCGATCGCCTTCGGGGCCGTGCGCGACGGCGGAGCGACTCCGGTGGTCGCGGCCGCCGCGGTCTCACCGGGGCTGCTCGCCGGGGCCGACCTCGACGCCGGGATCACCTCGCTCCAGGCCCATCTCCGCGCCCAGCCACGGGACTTCGGCGGCTGGGCCACGCTCGGACTGGCCTACGTCGAGCAGGCGCGGACCAAGGGCGACCCCTCCCGCTACCCGCAGGCGGAGAAGGCCCTGGAGCGTTCCCTGGAATTGCGTACCGGCAACGACCAGGCACTGTCCGGCCTCGCCGCCCTCGCCGCCGCCCGGCACGACTTCGACGGCGCCCTGCACCACGCCGACCAGGCCCTGCGGCAGAACCCCTACAGCGAACGCGCCCTGTGCTCCCGTATCGACGCGCTCGTCGAGCTCGGCCGCTACGACGAGGCGGAGAAGGCCGCGCGGACCGCCGACGAACGGCGCCCCGGCGTACCGGTGTTCGCGCGGTACGCGTACGTCCACGAGCTGCGCGGAGACGTCACCACCGCGCGCCGGGTCCTGGAGCAGGCCCTCGCCGCCTCGACCACGCCCGGCGACATCGCCTTCGTCGCCACCCAGCTCGGCCAACTCGCCTGGAACCAGGGCGACCACAGCACCGCCCTCACCCACTACGCCCGCGCTCTGGCCGCCGACGAGGACTACCTCCCGGCGCTGGAGGGACGCGCCCGCGCCCAGGCGGCCGACGGGCGTCGGGCCGAAGCGATCGAGGGATTGGAGGACGTGGTCCTCCGCTTCCCGCTCCCCGGCCCGCTCGTCGCGCTGGGAGAGCTGTACGAGGCGAGGGGCGCCCAGGGCGACGCGGCGAAGGCCGAGGCGCAGTACACACTCGTCGACGCCTGGACCGCCCTCGCCCGGGCCAACGGCGTCAACGCCGACCTCGACACCTCCCTCGCGGCCGCCGACCACGGCGACAAGGCGGCGGCGCTGCGCGCGGCACGCGCCGAGTGGAACCGTCGCCGGACCGTGCACACCGCGGACGCCCTCGCGTGGGCCCTGCACGTCAACGGCAGGGACGCCGAAGCCCTCCCCTACGCCCGGCAGGCCACGGCCACGGGCTACCGCAACGCGGCCTTCCTCTACCACCGGGGTGTCATCGAACGCGCCACCGGTCACACCCAGGACGCCCGCACCCACCTCGCGGCGGCCCTGGAACTCAACCCCGGGTTCTCCCCGCTGGGCGCCCGTGACGCCCGCACCGCACTGAAGACGCTGGAGGCGGCCAAGTGACAGCCCGTCGTGTGTTCGCCTCCTGCGCGGCCGTCCTGACGGCCGGGTGTGCGCTCGTGCTGATCCCTTCCGCCGGCGCGAGCGCGCACCCCCTGGGCAACTTCACCGTCAACCGCTACGACGGGCTCGTCGCCGCGCCAGGACACCTGCGCGTCGACCACGTCGAGGACCTGGCCGAGATCCCGGCGACCCAGGCGAAGCCGGACATCGAGCGGCTCGGCCTCACCGCGTGGGCCCGGCAGCGCTGCGCCACCGCCGCCGAGGACAGCGGACTCACCGTCGACGGCCGTCCCGTCGCCCTCACGGCCGGCGCCGCCGAGGCGGTCGTACGCCCCGGTCAGGCGGGGCTGGACACCCTGCGCGTGGAGTGCCGGCTGACGGCCCCGCTGCCCGAGGACGGGACGGCCTCCCTCGCCTTCCGGGGCGCGGGCGCCGCCTCCGGGCCGGGCTGGCGGGAGATCACCGCGCGGGGCGACCGGATGACGCTCACCGCCTCCGACGTACCGACCGAGTCGCTGTCCGGCGAACTCACCGACTACCCGCAAGAGTTGCTCTCCTCTCCCGCCGACACCGCCACCGCGTCGCTGCGGATCCGCCCCGGCGGCGCGGCCCTCGTGGAGGGTGAGCGCGACGCGCCCGCCGCCTCCGTGCTGCCCCGCGGTACCGACCGCTGGACACGGGCCCTGGACAGCCTGGTCGCCCGGCAGGACCTTACCGTCGGCTTCGCCGCCCTCACCGTGCTGATCGCCGTCGGACTCGGCGCGATGCACGCGGTCGCCCCCGGGCACGGCAAGACCCTCATGGCCGCGACGGCTGCCGCCCGGGGCGGCAGGGCCCGGATGAAGGACGTCCTGCCCCTGGCCGCGTCGGTCACCGTCACCCACACCCTGGGCGTGGTCGCCCTCGGCCTCCTGATCACCGCGGGTTCGGCCGCGGCGCCCTCGGTGATCGCCTGGCTGGGCCTGGCCAGCGGTGTCCTCGTCCTGTGCGCGGGCGCGACCCTGGTCCGCCGGGCCTGGCACAACCGCCGCCACGACCACGGCCACGCGCACAGCGGCGGCCACGACCACGGCCACGCGCACAGCGACGGCCACGGCCATGCCCACAGCCCGGGCCACGGCCACGGGCCCGGGCGCACCCGTGCTCACGAGCACACCAAGACCCCCGCCCGTGCGCTCGCCCTCGTCGGCGCCTCCGCGGCACACACATCTCACGAGCATGACCACGGCCACCACCACGACCAGGACCACGCGCACGTCCAGGAGCCCGAGCACGACCACGCGCACGGCACCCCCCACGACCCCGCGCACGACCACGACCACAGCCACGACCACGACCACGACCACGGCCACGGCCACGGCCACGGCCACGGCCACGGCCGTCACGGTCACACCCACACCCACACCCACACCCACACCCACGGCGGCTTCACCCACACCCACTCCACCGCACCCACCCTCCGCGGCACGATCCTCCTCGGCTTCGCCGGGGGGCTCGTCCCCAGCCCGTCCGCCGTCGTCGTGCTCGTCGGCGCGGCCGCGCTCGGGCACGCCTGGTTCGGGCTGCTGCTCGTCGTCGCGTACGGCGTCGGCCTCGCGCTCACCCTCACCGCCGCCGGGTTCGCCGTCGTCAGGCTGGGGTCGGGCGCGGCCCGGTTCCTGGACCGCAGCCCGCGCTGGACCACCCACCCGGTGGCGGCGCTGGTCCGCCGGAACGTGCCGCTGTGGTCCGCGCTCGTCGTCGTGGCCCTCGGCGCCGGACTGGTGCTCAAGGGGGCCGCATCCTTCGTCGCCTGAGCTACGTTTGTGGAGGTGTTCGCCCGGATGCGAAGAAGGGGGCACGGTGTCCGAAGGACCGGGCCGTGAAGGTCTGATCGCGGGCCGCTACCGCCTGCTGTCCCCGCTCGGCGAGGGCGGTATGGGAACGGTGTGGCGGGCCCGCGACGAGGTGCTGCACCGCGAGGTCGCCGTCAAGGAGGTACGGGCCCCGGCCGGGCTGCCGGCCGACGACGTCGAGCGGATGTACGCCAGGCTGGAGCGCGAGGCCTGGGCCGCGGCCCGGGTCGCGAACCGGAACGTGGTGACGGTGTACGACGTGGCCACGCAGGACGGGCGGCCGTGGATCGTCATGGAGCTGGTGCGGGGCATCTCGCTCGCCGAGCTGCTCGACGCCGAGGGCCCGTTGGATCCGGCGCGGGTCGCGCACATCGGCGCGGAGGTGCTGGCCGCGCTGCGGGCGGCGCACGAGGCGGGGGTGCTGCACCGGGACGTGAAGCCGGCCAACGTGCTGATGTCGAACGACGGGCGGGTCGTGCTCACCGACTTCGGCATCGCCTCGGTCGAGGGCACCTCCGCGATCACCATGACGGGTGAGGTCATCGGCTCCCCCGAGTTCCTCGCGCCGGAGCGTGCGCTCGGGCGCACACCGGGACCCGAGTCGGACCTGTGGTCGCTGGGCGTGCTGATGTACGCGGCGGTCGAGGGCAACTCCCCTTTCCGTCAGGACACTCCGCTGAGCACCCTGCGCGCGATCGTCGACGAGGAGCTTCCGCCGCCGCGCCGGGCGGGTCCGCTCGCTCCGGTGATCGAGGGGCTGCTGCGCAAGGACCCCGCCGAGCGGCTGTCCGCCGACCGGGCCGAGCAGGACCTGCGGGTCGTCGCCGCTGGGGGTACCCCCTCCGGGGGAGGCGCCCCGCGCACCCACACCGGCCGGGCGGCGCCGTATCCGCCGACGGTCACGGCCCTGCCGTCGACCGCGGGCACGGAGCCGCTCGCCCGGCAGCAGCCGGCGGCGCCGCCTTCGTGGACCGGGCCGGCGGCGACCACCCGGACCGAGCCGGGCGGCAACCGGCGGGCCGCCGGCGTGCTGATCGCGGGCGTGGCGGCGCTGGCGCTGGCGGTCGCCGGGCTGACATACGCGTTGCTGGACCGGGACGAAGGGGACGACGGCGCGGGCGGGGGTGTGACCAGCAGCCTGTCACAGGGCGTCAGTCCGTCCGCTTCGCCCGAGGCGAGCGAGACGGGGAGCGAGGAGCGGCCCTCGCCGAGTCCGAGTCCGAGTACGAGCGAGAGCGCCACGAGCGAGGCTCCGGCGCAGTCGGTCGCGGTCACCGTCACCGGGCAGCACACGGACTACTCCGGAGCCTGTCCGCCGCCGGAGGAGGGGGTGCCGGTCTTCACGGCGACCATCACGGTGGGCCGGCTGCCCGCGCAGGTGACCTACCGGTGGGTGTCGGAGGACGGGGAGCTCGCGGACTCGGACTGGAAGACGCTCGACTTCCCGGCGGGCGGCGGGACGTCGCGGCAGGACCGGGTGACCGTGACGACGTACGCCGAGAGCGGGACGTACCGCAACTCGATCGGCGTCGAGGTGCGTGAGCCGGAGCGGACCACGTCGAACTCGGTGCCGTTCTCGGTGACGTGCGAGACGGAGGCCCCGTCGGACGAGGCCTCCCCCTCCGCGTCACCCTCGGAGTGACGGCTCAGGCGGCGCTGTTGAACACCGGCAGGTAGCCACCCGACTGACCGGGCGCGGTCGGGTGGTAGGACTCGCCGATGTTGAGCCAGTTGACGCTGTGCAGCCAGGAGCTGCCGGAGCAGATCTCGTGGCCGGTGAAGGTGGTGCGGACGTCGCCGAAGACGAATCCGTGGGCGGCGGCGCGCTGGGCGATCGCCGCGTTCAGGTGGTCGGAGGCGTTGTTGATGGCGCTGCGCTTGGTCTCGGACAGGCCGAGACAGGTGGTGCCGAGCTTGTAGAAGCGGGGGTAGCCGATGACGACGACGCGGGCGTTGGGCGCCTTGGTGCGGATCGCCGAGTAGACGCTGTCGAGTTTGCCGGGGAGGGTCGAGTCGACGTACGCCCTGGCGGTGTTGATGCGGGACACGCACGTGCTGTCGGAGCTGGTCACGCAGGTGGTCATGACGTCGGCGAAGCCCGCGTCGTTGCCGCCGATGGTGATGGAGACCAGTGCGGTGGAGGAGTTGACCGGACCGAGCTGGCCCGCAAGGACATCACCCGTCCGGGCGCCCGAGCAGGCGGTGAAGGCGAACGACGACGGGGCGTGGGCGGCGTTCCACAGGTACGGGTAGGCCTTGGTGCTGCGCTTGCAGTCGCCGCTGGAGCTGATGTAGCTGCCGGCGCCGACGCCGGAGGAGTAGGAGTCGCCGAGGGCCACGTAGCCGCCGGTGGCGGCGAGTTGGGCACCGTGCGCGGAGGCGGCCCCGGTGAGGGCGGCACCGGCGGCCAGGAGGAGGGAACTGACGAATACGGCAATTCGGGAACGTCTCATGGAACCTCCGTTTAGCAGGATCTCTGCCACAACCGTCGTAGCAACTACGCGTGTTGACGGGAAGTGTCCATGCCAAGCCTTTTCCTGTCGTAACGTGATTGATCACGCCAGCTTTGTTACGTGGCCATGTCAAGTTTGTTGACGATGCTTCAACTGTCTTGCTCTACGTGTGTAGCTGACCCAGGCTTTGCAACGGCCGAGAGCGCAACGCCGCGACGCTCGACGCCGTGCGCGCGACTCCGCGCGCACCCCCCACACACGTGCGCCCCACCCGGGCGCGCGCCGCCTGGAGGAGGACTCCCTCGTAATGGCACACCTTCGCAGCACCAAGGTCCGCGTCACCGCCGCCGCCACCGTGGCGGCCGCCGCCCTGGTCGGCGGACTCACCGCGCTCCCCGCCCAGGCCGCCCCGGCCGAGGGAAGGGTCCTCGCGGCCGGCTCCCCCACCGCCGTCAAGGACAGCTACATCGTCACCCTCAAGCAGGACGCCGGCTTCAAGGCGTCCTCGACGACGGGCAAGAACCTGATCAAGGAGTACGGCGGCACGGTGAAGAAGACGTTCGGCGCCGCGCTGAACGGCTACACCGCCACCCTCTCCGCCGCCGAGGCCCGCAGACTCGCCGCCGACCCGGCCGTCGCCGCCGTCGAGCAGAACCAGACCGTCCAACTCGCCGACACCACGCAGTCGAACGCCCCGTGGGGCCTGGACCGCATCGACCAGACCTCGCTCCCGCTCTCCGGCACCTACACCTACCCGGACTCCGGCGGCAGCGGCGTCACCGCGTACGTCATCGACACCGGCGTCCGCATCACGCACTCCCAGATCAGCGGCCGCGCCACGAACGGCTACGACGCCGTCGACGGCGACAACGTCGCCCAGGACGGCAACGGCCACGGCACGCACGTCGCCACCACGATCGCGGGGACGACCTACGGCGTCGCCAAGAAGGCGAAGATCGTGGCGGTCCGCGTGCTGAACAACAGCGGCTCGGGCACCACGGCGGGCGTCATCGCGGGCATCGACTGGGTGACGGCGAACCACTCCGGCCCCTCGGTCGCCAACATGTCCCTCGGCGGCGGCGTCTCCACCACCCTGGACGCGGCCGTGCGCCGCTCCATAGCCAGCGGCGTCACCTACGCCGTCGCGGCGGGCAACAGCAGCACCACCGCCTCCTCGTCCTCCCCGGCCCGCGTCAGCGAGGCCATCACGGTCGGCGCCACCACGAGCACCGACGCGAAGGCCAGTTACTCCAACTACGGCTCGGCGCTGGACATCTTCGCGCCCGGCTCGTCCATCACGGCCGGCTGGCACACCAGCGACACCGCGACCAACACCATCTCCGGCACGTCGATGGCGACCCCGCACGTCGCGGGCGCGGCCGCGGTCTACCTGGCGAACCACACCTCGGCCACCCCGGCCGCGGTCGCCACGGCGCTCGTCAACGGCGCCACCACCGGCAAGGTCACCAGCGCGGGCAGCGGCTCCCCGAACCGCCTGCTGAAGATCGTTCCGTGAGTTTGCTCCCCCTCAACACCGTTGATCTGGCGGTGAGTTGAACCCCGTTCCCCGGAGGCCGCGGTCGCCTCCGGGGAACACTTCTGTCGGGTCCCTGATCGTCCCTGTCCGTCTTGGCGGCCGGACGACCCGTTGTGTAACGGTCAAACGAACAAAAAGGTGAGGTCTCTCTCCAGGTCTTGCCATACGGGCGCAATCGTCAATACCGTCAGACATCTCACCCGCATCGGACCGTCAGTAAGCGGCTCTAGGGGAGGGCTCAAGGACCGCGAGGGTTCC
The DNA here is from genome assembly GCF_044548445.1 of Streptomyces sp. NPDC052016. Lineage (NCBI taxonomy): Bacteria > Bacillati > Actinomycetota > Actinomycetes > Kitasatosporales > Streptomycetaceae > Streptomyces > Streptomyces sp. NPDC052016. The sequence continues at coordinate 55,072 of NZ_JBIUBX010000015.1, read as the reverse complement.
GGCGCGGGGCGCGGTAGGGGGGTGCCGTGCTCGGTGACCGCAGTATGTGACCGGGCCGTGCCGCGCAGTCGGCTGCCGTTTTCCGGAAGCCGACCAGACATGCCAGCTCACCCGGCGTGCGCGGAGAAGTCCTTCGGCATGCCGTGCCACGGGGCGGGCGGAGAGGTCTTCCGCCGTGCCGTGCGGCCGTGGGTGAGAACCAACCCCCCTTTCGAACCGGACGTGGATCCGGACCGCCCAGGGGGGGCGGTCCACCGGACGAGAGGGACCAGACTCATGAGCTCCGTTCTGCAGCCGGCGACATCGGGCCAGGATTTCGAGGCTCCGTCCACCGCCGGAAAGTACCGGCCCATCTCCTCTCACCTGGCCATCGCGCCGCCGGTGAGCGTCGTGATTCCCGCGATGAACGAGGCCGAGAACCTTCCGTACGTCTTCAAGACCCTGCCGGACTGGATCCACGAAGTGGTGCTGGTCGACGGCAACTCCACCGACGACACCGTCGAGGTCGCCCGGGAACTGTGGCCCGGGGTCAAGGTCGTCGGGCAGCAGGGCCGCGGCAAGGGCGACGCCCTGATCACCGGCTTCGAGGCCTGCACCGGCGACATCATCGTGATGGTCGACGCCGACGGCTCGGCCGACGGCAACGAGATCGTGTCGTACGTCTCCGCCCTCGTCTCCGGCGCGGACTTCGCCAAGGGCTCCCGCTTCGCCAACGGCGGCGGCACCGACGACATGACCTTCATCCGATGGCTGGGCAACCGGGTCCTGTGCGCGGTCGTCAACCGCAAGTTCGGCGCCCGCTACACCGACCTGTGCTACGGCTACAACGCCTTCTGGCGGCACTGCCTGGACAAGATCGACCTCGACTGCACCGGCTTCGAGGTGGAGACCCTGATGAACATCCGGGTCGTCAAGGCCGGACTGAAGGTGCAGGAGATCCCCAGCCACGAGTACCTGCGCATCCACGGCGTGAGCAACCTGCGGGCCGTGCGCGACGGGCTGCGGGTGCTGCGGGTCATCCTCAAGGAGCGGTCCAACCGGCGGGCGCTGCGCCGCCGCGGGCACCGCTCACCGGCGCTGGACACGGTCCGGGGAGAGGTGTCTTGAGCACGAACGGCACCCCGCACGACGTCCCCCCGGACATCTCCGTCGTCATCTGCGTCTACACCGAGGACCGCTGGGAGGACATCCTCGCGGCCGTCGCCTCCGTGCGCGCGCAGACCCTTCCGGCCCTGGAGACCCTGCTGGTCGTCGACCACAACCCGGCGCTCCTCGACCGGCTGGCCAAGGAGTACAAGGAGGCCGGCGAGGTACGGGTGCTGCCCAACGCGGGCCCGCGCGGCCTCTCGGCCGGCCGAAACACCGGGATCGCGGCCTCCCACGGCGGGATCATCGCCTTCCTCGACGACGACGCCGTCGCCGAACGGGACTGGCTGCGCCGCTTCGCCGACTCGTACCGCGACCCGCGGGTGATGGCGGTCGGCGGCCGGACGGTGCCGGTCTGGGCCTCCGGCCGGCGGCCCCGCTGGTTCCCCGAGGAGTTCGACTGGGTGGTGGGCTGCTCCTACCGGGGCCTGCCGCCCGGCCGGGTCCGGGTGCGCAACATCCTCGGCGGCAACGCCTCGTTCCGGCGGGAGGCGTTCGACATCGCGGGCGGCTTCGCCACCGGCATCGGACGCGACGGCGACAAGCGGCCGCTGGGCGGCGAGGAGACGGAACTGTGCATCCGGCTCAGCCGCGCCCGCCCCGACGCGGTCCTGCTCGTCGACGACCGTGCGGTGATCCACCACAAGGTGCCCGAGGTTCGCGAGCACTTCGCCTACTTCCGCACCCGCACCTACGCCGAGGGCCTGTCCAAGGCGCTCGTCGCCCGCAGCGTGGGCGCGGCCAAGGGCCTGGAGTCCGAACGCCGGTACACCACCCGGGTGCTGCCGGCCGGCGTCGCCCGGGGCCTGCGCGACCAACTCCTGGGCCGTACCGGCGGAGCCCGCCGCGCGGGCGCGATCGTCGCCGGCGTCCTGACCGCCGCCGGCGGTTACGCGGTGGGCAGCGTACGGGCCCGGCGCAACGGGACGACGTTCTCGGTGGTGCGGACCGGGGAGGTCACCGGCCGCGTCACGGGGGCCGCGGCCGCCGGCGGCCCGGCGTTCGCGGGCGTGGGCCGCGCGGCCAGTGACCGGGGGGACGGAGGGGCGACACCCGCCGCCGCCCGCACGGACGCCGGGCCGAGCGGAGCGGACGTGCCGACCGGGGCGGCCGAGCCCCTCGCCCCCGGGGCCGCCCCGGGTGACGTCGGCGCCGCTCGGGACGTCCCGGAAGCGGAGGGCGCCGCATGACGGAAGCGCGGGTTCCGATCCTGATGTACCACGCGGTCTCGGCCGAGCCGAACGACGCCACCCGTGCCCTGTCGGTCACACCGGAGGCGTTCGCCGAACAGATGGAGCAGGTCGCGGACCGGGGCCTCACCCCGCTCACCACGGCCGGTCTGGCGGCTCGTTGGCGCTCCGGCCGGCCGCTGCCCGACCGGCCGGTCCTGATCACCTTCGACGACGGCTACGAGGGCGTGCACCGCCACGCCCTCCCCGCGCTGGCCGAGCACGGCTTCCCGGCCACGCTGTTCGTGTCCACCGGCTGGCTCCGGGGCCCCTACGACACCGGTGGCGGCCTGGACACCATGCTGGACTGGGGGCAGGTGCGCGAACTGGCCGACGCGGGCGTCGAGATCGGCGGCCACAGCCACACCCACCCGCAGCTCGACCAGATCGACGACGCCACCCTGCGCGCCGAGCTGACCCGCTGCCGGGACATCGTCGCCGACGAACTGGGCGCCTTGCCCGTCTCGTTCGCCTACCCGTACGGCTACTCGAACCGGCGGGTGCGCACGGCGGTGCGGGAGAACGGATTCGCCCAGGCGCTCGCGGTCGGCAACTCCCTCGCCCGCCGCGCCCAGGGCCCGTACGCCCTGCGGCGGGTGACCGTACGGCGCAGCACGGGCGCCGAGGAGTTCGAACGGCTCCTCGACGGCCGGGCCATCGCCCGCACCTTCGCCCGGGACCGCGCCATGACCAAGGGGTACGCGGTGGTCCGCAGGACCCGGCAGCTCCACCGCAGGACCGTCGAAGCCGTCGTCTGAACGGACGGGCGGCGCCGAGGCGCCGGGCGCGGCCGGGGTGAACGGGCCCCGGCCGCGTCCGGACGGCGATGCGCGGCCCACGGCGTCCACACCACGCGACGGGAATCCACAGGATCCATCGGAAAACCACCGCAATCCCCCGTGATCCCCCGAAAACCATCGGGACGCACGGGACCCGTCCGACACACCGACGCGCGGCACGGAAACCGGGTGCACGCGGGCACCGTCTGCCGGATCATGGCGGCATGTCCGCGCACCCACACGACGCTCTGCCGATCCGGCTCACCGTCGACGACTCCGACTCCCCGTCCGACGTCGTCGACGCGCTGTTCCTCGGCCGCTTCGCGACGGGCGAGCAGCCGTACTCGCACGCGGCGAACATCGACCGCGTGCGCTCCGGCGCGAACCTGATCCCGCCGGACGCACGCGTGTTGCGCGTCGCCCGGGACGAGGACCGCAGCGCGACCCTCGCCGAAGGCGACGGCTGGACGCTGCTGGTCTCCCGCTGGAACCGCGGCGCCGACGTGACGGTCACCGCCACCAGCGCCGAACTGGCCGCGAAAGTGCTCAGCGAGGCCACGGACGGCGCCGCGGACGAGCCCGCACCCCAGCCTGAGAACGTGGCCATGGGCTTCTGGTACGTCTCCCCGAGGCGCGGCCCGCACCGCACCACCCGTCAGATCTCCGCGGGCACGTGGGACGAGATCCGCCCCAACTACACGGCCCCGGTCGCCGACGCGATGGACCGTCTGATGGGGACGACCCCGGAGGACATCGCGGGCCGGCTGCTGCTCCTGCACGGCCCGCCCGGCACCGGCAAGACCTCGGCGCTGCGCACCCTGGCCCGCTCCTGGCGGGACTGGTGCCAGGTGGACTGCGTGCTCGACCCCGAGCGGCTGTTCTCCGACGTCGGCTACCTGATGGACATCGCGATCGGCGAGGAGGACGGCACCGGCAAGGGCCGCTGGCGGCTGCTGCTCCTGGAGGACTGCGACGAGCTGATCCGCGGCGAGGCCAAGCACACGGCCGGCCAGGCGCTGTCGCGGCTGCTGAACCTGACCGACGGTCTGCTGGGCCAGGGCCGCAACGTCCTGGTGGGCGTGACCACCAACGAGGACCTGGAGCGCCTGCACCCGGCGGTCGTCCGCCCGGGCCGCTGCCTCGCCCGTATCGAGGTCGGCCCGCTGACCCGGCGGGAGGCGGCGGACTGGCTCGGCACCGAGGAGGGGATCGGGCGCGAGGGGGCGACCCTGGCGGAGCTGTACGCGCTGCGGCGGGGCACCTCCCCGACCGCGCTGCCGGAGCCGCGGGACGGGGCGGACGCCGGGCTGTACCTGTAGCGGGCGGCGCGGGGCTGTATCTGTCGCAGACGGCGCCGGGTGTTTTGATGGAGGTATGACCCTGCACGTCGGCACCTCCGGCTGGCAGTACAAGGACTGGAAGGGCGTCCTGTACCCGGCCGAGGTCCCCGTGCGGCGGTGGCTCGAGGAGTACGCGGCGCACTTCGCCACCGTCGAGATCAACAACGCGTTCTACCGGCTGCCGTCCCGGGAGACCTTCGCCTCCTGGGGCGAGCGCGTCCCGCCGGACTTCGTGGTCGCGGTCAAGGCGAGCCGCTATCTGACCCACATCAAGCGGCTGAAGGACCCGCAGGAGCCGGTGCACCGCCTGATGACCCATGCGGCCGGACTGGGCGCCCGCCTGGGCCCGGTTCTCCTCCAGCTCCCCCCGACCCTGCGCGCCGACCCGGACCTGCTCGACAGCTGCCTGTCCTGTTTCCCGTCCGGCACCCGCGTCGCGGTCGAACCCCGCGACGACTCCTGGTGGACGCCGGCGGTCCGCCGGGTCCTGGAGGCCCGGGGAGCCGCCCTGTGCTGGGCCGACGCCCACTCCCGCCCGGTCACCCCGCTGTGGCGGACCACCGACTGGGGCTACGTCCGCTTCCACCAGGGCCGCGCCCGCCCCTGGCCCCACTACGGGCGCCGCTCCCTGGAGACCTGGCTCGACCGCATCGCCACGACCTGGCCGGCCGGAGCGGACGTGTACGCGTACTTCAACAACGACCCGGGGGGTGCGGCGGTGGACGACGCGGTGACGTTCGCGCGGGCGGCGGAACGCGCGGGCCTGAGTCCGACCCGCGTCCCCGACCGCACCTCACCGGCCCACCGGTGACGGCCCGGCGGGCTCACCCCCCGTAAGCCGCCCGCAGGGCGTCGCGCACCGCGGCCAGCGCCTCGTCCTCCGTGAGCCCCAGGCGCCGCGCCCGCTCCCCGTAGGCCTGCGCGGCGGCGGCCAGCTCGCGTTCCGCCGCCGAGCCCGCGGCGGCGACGTACGTGCCGTGGCGGCCCCGGGTCTCGATCACCCCGTCGGCCTCTAGGGCCCGGTAGGCCTTGGCGACCGTGTTCGCCGCGAGCCCCAGCGACTCGGCGAGGCCCCGCACGGTCGGCAGCCGGTAGCCCACGGGCAGCCGCCCCGACCGGGCCTGCTCGGCGATCTGGGACCGCACCTGCTCGTACGGTGCGGCACCCTCAGCGATGTGGATCTTCAAGGTCACGGCCCGATTGTCCCGTACCGGCCGGAGAAAATGGGAGGCACCCGCCCGCCGGTCCCCCGTAGCGTGCGCTCACATGACCGTCATCGTCCGCGACCTGCGCCCCGACGTACCGGCCGACCTCGAGGCCTACATCCGGGTCCGGGACCTCGCGCTGCCCTACGTGATCTCCACGCCGGAGTCGGTGGCCCGCGAGGTGACCCACGCCCACCCCGACGCCCGCTCCCGCAGGCTGGTCGCCGAGGAGGACGGCGAGATCATCGGCACGGCCCAGGCCGGCCTCGCCCATGAGAGCCCTCGGCCCGGCCAGGGCCTGCTCAACGTGTACGTCGACCCGGCGCGGACCGGCCGGGGCGCGGGCACGCTGCTGGTGCGCACCGCGGAGGAGCACCTGGCGGCCCAGGGCGCGACCCACGTGTTCTCCTGGGTCCTGGACGAGCCCGGCCACCGCGCCTACGCCGAACGGCACGGCTACCGCCCGAGCCGCTCCGCGCACTTCCTCGTGCTGGACCTGGCGAACACCCCGCTGCCGCCGCTCCAGGACCCCCCGCCGGGCGTCGAACTGCGCACCGCGGCCGATTTCGCGGACGACCCGCGCCCACTGTTCGCCCTGGACGCGGAGGTCTCCTCCGACGAACCCGGCGACGTCGACGCGGAGCTCACCGACTACGAGGCCTGGGTCGAGGAGACCTGGCGGAATCCTTTGCTCGACCGGGAGCTGACCTCGATCGCGGTGGTGGACGGCCGTCCCGTCGCCTTCAGCGCGGCCCACACCGACGGCGCCACCCGCTACGGCACGGGCATGACCGGCACCGCCCGCGCCTTCCGCGGCCGCGGTCTGGCCAAGCTCACCAAGAACCACTCGCTGCACCGTGCCCGCGCGGCGGGGTACACGGTGGCCCTGACGGGAAACGACACGGACAACGGCCCGATGCTCGACGTCAACAGGTGGCTCGGGTACGAGATCCGCGCGACGGAGGTGCGCCATGTCCGCGAACTGGGCTGACTCCGCGAGCGGAACCGCGGGACGGATCGACGTGGACGTCGTCCTCGTCAAGGCCGGCCGCACGAAGATCCGCTACCCGGCCGCGCTGCTGTCCGACGACGGCACCCGCCTCGCCGTCCGCGCCCCCTGGGCCGGTGACGGCGTACGCGACTTCGGGTTCGTACGCTTCGAGGCCGGTGACGTCTTCACCGAGTACTACTGGCGCGACCGCTGGTACTCCGTGAAGGAGGTCCGCGCCGCGACGGGCGCCGTGAAGGGCTGGTACTGCGACATCACCCGTCCGGCCGTGCTCACCGGCGGGGAACTGGTCGTGGAGGACCTCGACCTCGACCTGTGGCGCTCCGCCGACGGCACGGACGTGCGACGGCTGGACGAGGACGAGTTCGAGGCGAGCGGTCTGACGGAGTCGGATCCGCAGGCCGCGGCGGCCGCCGTCGCCGCCCTCGACGAGCTGGAGGCGCTGGCGCGCGAGGGCGGCTTCGAGGATCTGCTGGCCCAGGACGCGTCTGCGGCGTGATCCGCACGACGGGCCCTCCGGCACCTCGGCGCCCGGAGGCGGGCGCCGTCGCGCCCGGGTCGGCACGCGCCGAAGTCGCCCCGTCACTCTGGTTTGCCTGGGCCCAGGAGTGACACCCGCCACTGACAGTCGAATCGTGACAGCCGCCACTGACAGACCGGGCGGCGATGAGGAACTCTCCCCGAAAGGGTCTGCCTCCGTGGAGCCGCGGAATCCGGTGGATCCTCAAGGAGGCAGCCATGCGCCGTACGACCGTGCAGAAGCCCCTGAAGAAGACGGACGCCCGCAGGATCCGCAAGGAGGCCGACGAGCGCCCCGCCGGACGCCCCGAGGTGCGGAAGGACATCGCCCGCACCTGGTGGCCGGACGGGTGACGGCCCCGAGCTCCCGCAGGCCGGTTCACTCCGCCTCGGTGCGCTTCCCCACGGTCCGGTGCGGCTCGGTTCGGTCCAGCCGCTTCCGGTAGTGGATGCGGTCGTACGGACCGTCGACCCGCCGCTCCACGACCTCGTAGCCGTATTTCGGGTAGATCTCCTGGTTCTCCCACATCATCGCGTTCGTGTAGAGCCTGACTTCGGGCAGGCCGAGTGCGCGCGCGTGCGCGTCCACGAAACGCAGCAGCCGCCCGCCCGCGCCCGTGCCACGGGCGTCGGGGTGGACGGCGACGCTGTCGAGGAACAGATGGTCCGCGAACGCCTCGACCACCAGCGCTCCGGTGACGGGCTCGCCGGTCACGAACACCTTCCCCGCCGCCACGTTCGCCGCGTGGTCCGCCTCCATGGGCTGCGGCACGACCCCGATGCGCTCGATGTAGGGGCGGTACGCGGCATCCGTCACCGATGTCACGGCCGGTACGTCGGCCGCCGTGGCGGGCCGGATCCCCGCGGTGGTCCCGTCGCTCGTCATGGTGCGCACGCTACCTACCTGATCCCAGTCTGAGCACTTCCTTAAGGGGACCCTAAAGATCGTCCGCGGCCCCCCTCAGCAGGCGATTTCAGGGTTTCTTGGTTCCGGCACACATCAGCACCGGTTCCGAGGAGAGTCCCATGCCCGTACGCCGCAAGGCCGCCGTCGTCGCCGCCGTGGGCCTGACCCCGCTGGCCCTGACCGGGCTGTCCGCCGCCCCCGCGGCCGCGCACGGCTCGATGGGCGACCCGGTCAGCCGGGTCGCGCAGTGCTACGCGGAGGGCCCCGAGAGCCCGGCGTCGGACGCCTGCAAGGCGGCTGTCGCGGCCGGCGGGACACAGGCGCTGTACGACTGGAACGGCGTGCGCATCGGCGACGCCGACGGCCGCCACCAGGAGCTGATTCCCGACGGCAAGCTGTGCAGCGCGAACAACGCCGCGTTCAAGGGCCTGGACCTGGCCCGCGCCGACTGGCCGGCGACGAGCGTGCGCGGCGGCCCGTACACGTTCAAATACCGTGTGACCGCCCCGCACAAGGGCACCTTCACGGTGTACGTCACCAAGTCCGGCTACGACCCGGCGCAGCCGCTGGCCTGGTCCGACCTGGACCTGGAGCACCCGGTGGCGACGGCCACCGACCCGGTCGCGTCGGGCGGTTTCTACACGTTCTCCGGCACCCTGCCCGAGCGTTCGGGCCGGCACCTGCTGTACGCGGTGTGGCAGCGCTCGGACAGCCCGGAGGCGTTCTACTCCTGCTCGGACGTCACCTTCGGCGGGGGCGCCCCGGCCGCCTCCGCGCCCTCGGAGCAGCAGATCGAGGACGGTGCCGACAAGTCGACGATCGAGCACAACGGTCACGGCGACGACGACGCCACCACGACCACGGACCCGGCCTCCGGCCCGACCTCCGAAGCGGCCGCCTCCCCGGCCACCGACTCGTCGTCCGCGGCCCCGGCGGCCCCCGCGGCCGCGGACGACGACCCGCGGGCCATGGCGGCCGGCGAACCGAAGGCGGCCGGGGCCGGCGTCGGCGGGAACCTCGCCGAGACCGGTGGTGACGGCAGCACGCCCTATCTGGCCGTCGGCGGCGCGGCCGTCCTGGCGCTGGGCGCGGCCGTGCTGTTCGCGTCGGTGCGCCGGCGCGCGGTGGGCGGCGGCCGGCACGGCCGCTGACCGCACAAACTCCGGGGCCTGACCGGCGGCTCAGGTCGGTCAGGCCCCGGTGGGCACCATCCTGCGGTCGGCCGGCGCGGTGGGTCAGTCGAACACCGACGCGCAGGTGGTGGGAGTGGCGTGCGCCGGGTCGAGCGCGTTGGCCACCTCGTGGAAGGCGATCCGGTCGGTCAGGCCGAGCAGCGCGTGCTCGGACAGGTCGAGCGGGCAGAGGTCCTGGACGAGGACGTTCCTGACGTCGCTCCCGCTCAGGAACTGCGACCGGTAGGGGGTCACCACCTCGTCGTACTTGGTGGCGATGACCGTGTAGCGGACGCCGGGAACGGTGTCGCCGCCCGCGTTGAGCCTGGTCATGAAGTCGGAGCCGGCGATCTGCTGGGCGAGGGCGGGGGTGGCGGCGGTGAGGAGTTCCTCGGCGCCGGGGAAGAACGGCAGCAGGCGGGTCAGCCCGGCGAGGGTGGTGCCGTGGTTGCTGGGCGCGATGCCGACGAGGGCGTTCACCTTGGCGGCCCCGCCGAGGAACTTCAGGTAGTAGCGGGGCATCATGCCGCCCTGCGAGTGGCCGACGAGGTCGGCCTCGGCGGCGCCGGTCGCGGCGAGCACCTTGTCGACGTAGGCGGACAGTTGCTCGGCCGACTTGTCGATGGGGCCCAGGGCGTGGAAGAAGGGGACGCCGGGCAGTTGGCCGTAGTCGAGGGAGAAGACGCAGTAGCCGCGGTTCTCCAGGTACGGCGCGAGGGCGAGCCAGTTGTCCACCGAGTTGGCGAAGGTGCCGTGGACGAGGACGACGGGGCGGGGGTGGGCGGCGGAGGGCGTGCAGTCGTAGTCGTTCCACCCTCCCTCGCTCGGGGCGGAGGAGGCGTGGGCGGAGGAGGCGGGGAGGGTGGTGGCCGCTGCGGCCAGGAGCAGGGCGGCCAGCGGTCTGAACAGGCGCTTCCAGGGCAGCATCGCGTGATCTCCTTGCGGCTCAAGGGAGGTTCGACGGCCTTACGCCTTGTGATCCGGATCACGAGGATGCTGTTCACTCGTCAAGTTACGAGCGAGTAGGTGAAGTGTGAAGTTACGCGTCGGCAAAAACTTCCGGTGACAGCCGGGGCTGCCGACAACTCTGACACTCCGTCACCAGGTGGGCCTCAGGGGACCGTAGGGGGCGATGCGGGCCAAACGGTCGCCCAGCACCCGCACTTCACCCTCCCCGAGCGTCTCCACCCATGCCCGCACCGCCTCGGCGGCGGCCTCCTCCGCGGCGCGGGTGCACGCCCACCCCCGCTCGGTGAGCACGATCAGCCGGGCCCGCGCGTCCTGGGGGTGCGGCCGGCGCTCGACGTACCCCTTGCGGACGAGCTCGTCGACGAGCTGGCTCGCCGCCTGTTTGGTCACCCCGAGATGGACGGCCAGCTCGGTGACCGTCGCGCCGTCCGGGGCGAGCCGCGTGAACGCGAAGCCGTAGGCCGGCCGCCCCTCGAAACCGCGGGCCTCGACCCCGCGGTTGATGCGCCGCGTGAGATCACCGGCGGCGGCGAGCAGGGCGGCGGTCAGGGCGAGGGCTTCGGAGTTCTGCACGCCTGCATTGAAACACCCTTGACGACATGGTCAAGCTGCTTGACCATGGTCCCCCAGAAATGGTCAAGCAGCTTGACCATTTCACCGGTCCGCCAGAGTCAGGAGTTCCGCCATGCCCGTCGTCCGCCCCTCCGACACCGTCACGCACGAGATCCACGGCGCCCGCTTCGTCTCCTACGCCACCCCCCGCACCGGGAGCCGTGAACTGGCCGCCTGGCGCGGCGAGATCCCCCCGGGGACGAAAGCCCCCGCACACACCGTCAACCGGGAGGAGATCCTCCATCTGCTCATCGGCGAACTCCTCCTGACGCTCGACGGCCGCACCGAGCGCGTCACGGCGGGCGACACCGTGATCGTCGGCGCGGGCACGACCCTCGCCGTCGAGAATCCGACCGACCACACGGCCCTGTCGTGGGTCACGACCTCCCTCGGCCTGGAAGCGGTCCTCGCGGACGGCACGCGGATCACTCCCCCGTGGGCCAACTGACCTGCGCACACGACGACGCCGGCCGCCCGCCTTCCTGCCGGTCAGTCGGCCAGCGCGCCCGTCAGTCGGCCAGCGCGCCCGGCCGCACCGCGTCCGGGCCGAAGCGCCGACGGGCCCGGTCCGCGGCGGCCTCGGCGGCACGGGCGCGGGTGTCGCCGGGGTCCAGGGAGAGCTGACGGTAGGCATCGGCGGCCGGCAGGAGGTCGTCGGCACGGACCGCGAAGGCGCGCACCCGCGCTCGCTGCAGCCCGAGGGAGGTCAGCAGACCCAGGGCGGTCGCGGCGAGAGCGGGTGAGTGGTGGGTGGGTTCCGGCAGCGCGCGCGTGCGCGTGGTGGAGCTGCGGTCGGCGTACCGGACCGTGAGGGTGACGCGGCCGGCGACCTGGTTCTCCGCGCGCAGGCGCTGACCGATCCGGTCGGCGAGCCCCAGGACGGCTCGGTGATGCTGTGCGGGGTCGAGGCTGTCCCGGTCGAACACGAGATCGGCGGTGAGGTGCGCCGCCGGCTCCCTGGGGGTGACCGGGCGGGGATCGTGGCCTCGGGCGCGTTCGGTCAGGAGCCGCGCCTGGCCGACGCCGAGGAGGCGCTGCAGGGTGGCCGCGGGCAGGTCGACGACCTGGCCGATGGTGTGCAGGCCGTACCTGCCGAGCGTCTCCGCCGTGGCACGGCCGACCCCGGGCAGTGCGGTGACCGGGCGGGGGCGCAGCCAGTCGGCGGACCGTTCGGCGGGGACCCAGGTGGTGTCTCCCGGCGCGGACGCGTCGGCCGCCATGGCGGCCAGCATGCGGTTGCCCGCGAGGCCGGCGCTGCTGTCGATGCCGTAGAAGAGCTTCAGCCGCATCTTCGCCAACTGCACGACGTCGTAGGGGGACAGGTCGAAGTACCTGAGGGCCGAGGTCAGGTCGAGCTGGACGGCGTTGGGCGGGACGGCCTGCACATGAGGCGTGATGCCATACATCAGTTCGATCACGTCGTCGTACTGCTCCTCGGTCAGTACGGCGTGCAGGTAGAGGTGGGCGATGTGCCGCCGGCGTCCGGTCATCCCGCGCTCCCCGGGCTGGTGTAGCCGAGCTTCTTCACATCGGCCGATCGGCTGCCTGCGGGGCGCAGGTCGGCGTACGGGTGCAGCCGGGCACCCGCGGTGCCGTTGACCAGGGTGCGCCGCGGCTGGGCGGGGGTCGGGTGCGGGTGGTCGGCGCCGAGGAGGGCGAGCGCGGCCTCGGGGCCGTTGTCGCGGCGGGCGGCGGCGATCTCGTCCAGGTCCCAGGCCATGGTGGCGACGACGGTACGGCGGGTGCCGCGCACCTGGACCGTGCCGCGCACCAGCAGCAGCCCGCTGTGGAAGACGGTGTGGGCGCAGGCGGGGTGGGAGTCCTCGAAGAAGACCAGGTCGACCAGGCCGGAACCGTCCTCCAGGGTGACGAAGATGATGCGCCGGCCGCTGGCGATCGGCGGGGTCTGGGTGGAGGCCCGCACCCCGGCGACGAGGACCTGCTGACCGGGGCGCGTGCCGGCCAGGTGGGCCGCGTCGGTCGCGCCGATCTCCCGCAGCAGCCGGTGGTGGTGCTCCATCAGGTGCTTGGAGACGTCGATGCCGAGGGTGCTCAGCTCGGCGCTCAGCGCCTCGCGTCCGGTCATCTCCGGCAGGCCGCTGGGCTCGGCCCCGCCGACGGCGCCCGCGTCGAGGGGCAGCTGGCCCTCGCCCGCGGACCGGTTGCGGGACTGCCGGTGCAGTTCGGCGATCTGCAGCAGCAGGTCGCGTCGCGTGAGGCGGCCGTCGTGGAGGGTGTTCAGGGCGCCGATCTCCGCGAGGCGTTCGGCGACCGGCCTGCTGGGACGGGCCCGCTGCCAGAAGTCCGACAGCGATCCGTACGGCTGGCCCTCCTCGATCCGCGCGCTCTCGGCCTCGCTGATGCCGCGCACCTCGGACAGCGCGAGGCGCACGCCCCATCGCTCTCCCTCGGCCCGCTCCACGGTGTGCTTCGCCTTGGAGCGGTTGACGTCGACGGGCAGGACCGGCACGCCGCCCCGGCGGGCGTCGGCGACGAGGACGCGCTTGGGCCACATGCCGGGGTCGTGTTCGAGGAGGCCGGCCAGCAGGAACGCCGGATAGTGGGCCTTCAGCCAGGCGCTCTGCAGCGCGGGTACGGCGAAGGCGACCGCGTGGGCCCGGCAGAAGCCGTAGGCGCCGAAGGCCTCGACGGTCTTCCAGACCTCGTCCCGGACGGCCGCGCTGTAACCGCGGGCGGACGCCTGGCGGTGGAACCAGTCCCTGATCCTGGGCAGCCGGTCCTTGTCGCCGAGCGCCCGCCGGGCGACCTCGGCCAGCGCGAGGTCGCAGCCGGTCATCACCGAGAAGGTCTCCATGATCTGCTCGTGCCAGATGGTCACGCCGTAGGTGTCGGCGAGCACCGGCTCCAGGTCCGGGTGGGCGTACTCCGGGGAGCCGCCGTGGCGTGCGGCGATGTAGCGCTCGGGCATGCCGCCGCGGACCGGGCCGGGGCGGAAGAGGCTGATGTCGGCGATGACGTCCTGCGGGTCGCGCGGCTGGAGCCGGGACAGCAGATCCTGCTGGCCGGGCGACTCCAGCTGGAACAGACCCAGGGTCTGGCTCTCCTGGATGAGCTTGAACGCGAAGACGTCGTCGAGCGGCACCTGCCGTGGGTCGTCCAGGTCGATGCGGTTGCCGGTGGTCCGCTCGATCTCCGTGACGGCGTGGGCCATCGCGGACTGCATGCGCACCCCCAGGACGTCCAGTTTGATGTTCCCCAGGTCCTCGATCTCCTCCTTGGCCGCCATCGCCATCGGGTAGTCGCCCTGCGGAGTGGGCTGCACCGGCAGCCGGTCCAGGAGCGTCGCGTCGCCGATCACCACACCGCAGGGGTGCATGGCCATGCCGTGGACCAGGGAGTCGAGGCCCTCGGCGAGCTCCCACAGCGGCCCGTACCGGTCCGCCTCGGCCGCGAGCTGCCGCAGTTCGGGCAGTTCGGCGAGGGCGGCGGTGATGTCGGAGGCCCGGAAGTGCGGGAAGCTCTTGGCGATCCGGTCCACCTCCGCCGGCGCGATCCCCAGCGCCAGGCCGGTGTCCCGCAGGGCCCGGCGCGCCCGGTAGGTCTCGGGCATCGCGGTGACCGCCACCCGTTCCCTGCCGAACCTTTCGAAGATCGTGTCGTAGCACTCCAGCCGCCGGGCGGACTCCACGTCGATGTCGATGTCGGGCAGCGACGCCCGGCGCTCGCTCAGGAAGCGTTCGAACAGCAGGCGGTGGTCGAGCGGGTTGGCCGTGGCGATGTCCAGCGTGTGGCAGACCATCGAGCCCGCGCCCGAGCCGCGGGCCGCGACCCGGATGCCCTTCGCCCGGATGTCGGCCACGACCTGGCCCACGGCGAGGAAGTACGCGTCGTAGTCCAGCTTGGAGATCACGGAGAGTTCCTCGTCGAGCCGGTCGAGTGCGACCCGGTCGTGGTCCAGGCCGCGCCGGACCAGCCCTTCCTCGCACCGCCTGCGCAGCAGCCGTGCCGCGCCGCCCGGCCCGGGCTCGGCGCCGAGCACTTCCGGCTCCGGGAGGTGCCGTGTGCCCAGTCCGAGGCCGGACACGGGATCGAGGACGCACGAGGCCGCCGTGGCGGCGGTGTCCGCCATCAGCCGGCGCGCCCGCCAGGCGTCCGCTCCGGCGCATTCGGCGATCAGCCGCGCGATGTCCGCCATCCTTCCCTCGTCCTTGAGCCAGCGCTGCCCGCTGTCCAGACGGCGCCGATCGATGGGCCGCAGCAACCGCGCGGCGTCCAGGACGTCGGCGAGGCGGTGCTGCTCCGGGTCGGCGTAGCGGACGGCGTTGGAGAGCACGGCGGTGGTACGGGTGCGGTCGGCCAGCGCCAGGGTGCGGGCGGCCAGACGGAGCGACCCCGGCCCCATGCCGAAACGTTTCTGCGCGACGGCCTCCAGCCTGACCCCGTCCCCGAAGACCTCCTGCCAGGGCGCCAGCAGCTTCACCGCGACGTCCTCCCGGCCCACCGCCAGCGCCCTCACCGGCTCCGAGAGCGGGCCGAGCAGCGCCAGCAGGCCGGGGCCGCCGTGCTCGCGCAGCGCCTCCCACGGCACCACCGGCGCCCGGCCGGACACGGCGCCCACGTGCGCCGCCGAAGTGATGCGGCACAGCCGCGCCCAGCCCTCCCGGTCCTGGGCGAGCAGCACGAACCGCAAGGGCGGCTCGATCACGTGCGCGCCGCCGCGCGCGGGGGTACGGCGCCGCTGCCCGGGAGGGGGCGGCGCGACGGCCTCCACCGCCAGGTCGACACCGAAGACCGGCCGGACCCCGTCCCGGGCACAGGCCTTCGCGAACCGTACGACCCCGGTCACCGTGTCCCGGTCGGTCAGCGCGAGCGCGGTCACGCCCCGCTGGGCCGCCCTTCGGACAAGGTGCTCCGGGTGAGCTGCGCCGTAGCGGGCGGAGTAACCGGACGCGACGTGCAGATGGGCGAAGCCCGCCATGCCGCACCTCCATCACTCCACCCCTTTTAAGCCAGAACACCCGATACGTTCATCGTACTCGCGTTCGATTACTCTAGCCGCATCGAACTAGGTCAGCGAGCTTATTCGAACACATGACCGTATCGACAGGGGGTCGAGGCGGAAGCTGGACCGATGCCTTCACGCCATCCCCATGGCAGCCCGGCGGGACAGCGCAGTCGGGCCGACCGCCCCTCACGGCCCGCCGGTCCGCCCGCCGCGATGAGGTTCGTCACTCCTCCGAACGGTGCTGGACTCGGGCGGGCGGCTCGCGGGTCCCCGGTGGGGGGCGGGGGCCGCAGGGTCGCGGGCTGGGGCCGATGCCGCGAGCGGGGGCCGGGGTCGCGGGGGCGCGAGCCGGTAGGCGGGGTAGCGGGGCCCGAGCCGACAGGCGGGACCGCGAGCCGGTAGGCGGAGAACCGTCGGGAACGGCTCCCGGGCGAGCCACTCGACCGCGCGGTGGCCGACGCGGGGACGGCTCGCAAGCGCATCTCTGGGCCGGACGATCGACGCCACGCCGGAAGGCACCGGCTCCGCGCTGCCGTCGGGCGCCGAGCGCCGAGCGCCGAGCGCCGGGACCCTGGCGGCGCGCTCGACCGCCCACTCGCTTCGGAGGGCAACGGCACGACCGCCTCGTTGCCGGTGCTGTCGGCGCGAGGGCCGGGGAGGGCCGCGAAGGCCGGGGAGGGCCGCGAGGGCCGGGATCGCTCTGCCGACGGCGGTACCGCGGACGAGGCAAGCGCGGAACAGGCCTCGAACCGAGGCGGCGTGGACAACCCGCCCACGCGAAGTCCCGCCCGCCACCTGTCACGAGGGCGACGCCCAGCCTCGCGCGCACGCGCGCCGGCCCGCCCCTCGCAGGTGACGAAGCCCCGCCCTCGCACGCCCAGCGACGTCCCGCCCGACACCCGGCAAGCCGCCCTCGCACGCACAGAAGTCCCGCCCCTCACACCCGGGGCGGGACGTCGCGAAACGGTGAGGTCGGCCGGGTCAGCCGATCTGGGTGCCCGTCGCCGACAGCGCCTCCGTCACCGGCTGGAAGAACGTCTCCCCGCCCGAGGTGCAGTCGCCGCTGCCCCCGGAGGTGAGGCCGATCGCGCTGCCGCCGGAGAAGAGGGAACCGCCGCTGTCGCCGGGCTCGGCGCAGACGTCGGTCTGGATGAGGCCGTTGACGATGTCGCCGTTGCCGTAGTTCACCGTGGCGTCCAGGCCGGTGACCGTGCCGGAGTGCACCTGGGTCGTGGAGCCGCTGCGGGTGACCTGCATGCCGACGGTGGCCTCGGCGGCGCCGGTGATCGCCTGCGTCGAGCCGTTGTAGAGGTTCACCTCGCTCGGGTGGTCGACGTCGGCGGTGTACTTCACGAGGCCGTAGTCGTCCCCGGGGAAGCTGGAGGCCTCGTTGGCGCCGATCCGGGTGCCGGAGGAGTCCGACCAGGTCGAGACGGACTCGGTGCAGTGACCCGCCGTCAGGAAGTAGGGCTCGCCGCCCTTGACCACGTTGAAGCCGAGCGAGCAGCGCCCACCGCCGCCGGTGATGGCGTCGCCGCCCGCGATGAAGGGCTTGAACTCCCCTTTGGTGCGCTGCAGTTCCGCCGTGCCGCCGAGGTCCTCGACGACCTTGGTGAGCGTGGCCCACTCGGCGTCGGAGACCGTGCGGTCGGCGGTGACGACGACCTTGTTGGTGGTCGGGTCGGTCACCCAGGAGGTGCCGGGAATGGCCGCGTCGTTCGTGAGCGTCGTCCGGGCGCTCTTCAACTCGGCGAGGGAGTTCTCGACGAGTCTGGCCTGCGCGCCGGCCGCCTCGACGGTCTTCGCGGCGGCCTCGTCGAGGACGTTCACCACGAGACTCCTGGACTTGGCGTCGTAGTACGTGCCCGCCGCGTCGGCGCCGAGGTCCTGGCCGAGCGTCGAAGCGAGCTTTCCGGCCGCGAGGGCCGTGAGGACCCGGGGCTCGGAGGTTTGCGGGGTCTCACTGGCGTTCGCACTCTGGAAGGTGACTCCCGCGGTGACGAGGGCGGCGACGCCCGCTCCCGCCATGACGGCCCGCCGCCTGGGTATGCGTCGGTGCTTCAACTCGGGTCCTCCTGTGGGGGTCGACCCGGACGGTTATGGGGACCGTCGTGGGCCGGAAGGCTGGGTTGACGGGCGCCCACTCTTCCGAACCCCACAGGGAGCACACAAGGTCGACTTCAGGACGCGCACACCCTGGCCACCGCGCGCCCTCGGTGCCTTCACCACCCCGCGCAAGCCCTTTCATGTCGGGAAAGTTCGCACTGCAAACGCTACGCGTGAGTAACCATGTACGCGGCGGTAAGGTCTGGTCCTGGCCTGATCTCGCCCTCACAGTCGGCCCGTTGGGGCAACTGCCGCTCCACCTCCTCCAGCAACCGCAACAGCTCCGGAGGGAACGGCGGTACCGATGCCGGGTTCCTCCCCACACCCACACCCACGCCCACGCCAGCACCATCCCCAGCAGCCGCAGTTGCTCGGCGCCAAACCGGGGCCCTCACCCCCCGCGGCTGCTCGACGCCCGTGCCCCGCCCTCGGACAGACCGCACCGCCGGACGCGGGTCGGGCCCCGGAAAGGGGGGAGCCCCCGCACGCCGTTGCGTGCGGGGGCTCCCCTGCTGCCGGCCGCAGCTCAGGCCGGGCCCGGATCAGAAGACGCTGACGCCGTAGGCGTTCAGGGCCTCCACCACGGGCTGGAAGAAGGTCGTGCCACCGGAGGTGCAGTTGCCGCTGCCGCCGGAGGTCAGACCGTAGGCGACGCCGTTGCTGCCGTAGAGGGAGCCGCCGGAGTCGCCGGGCTCGGCGCAGACGTTGGTCTGGATCATGCCGTAGACGATGTCGCCGCCGCCGTAGTTGACGGTCGCGTTGAGCGCGGTGACCCGTCCGCTGTGGGTGCCGGTGGTCGAGCCGTCACGGTAGACGGTGGTGCCGACGGTGGGGTTGGCCGCACGCGTGATGTCGACGCCGCCGGCGGTGCCCGACTTGGTGATCGACGTGTTGCTGTACCGGACGATGCCGTAGTCGTTCGTCGGGAAGCTGGAGCCCGCGGTCGGACCGAGGACCGTGGTACGGGCGGAGTTGGAGTACCAGGTGCCCGCGCCGTCGGTGCAGTGACCGGCCGTCAGGAAGTAGTAGTTGCCCGCGCTGTCACGGACGTTGAAGCCGAGGGAGCAGCGCCAGCTACTCGCATAGATGGCGTCGCCGCCTTGGATGTACTTCTGGAACGTGCCCTCGGTGCGCTTGATCGTCAGAGCGTCGGCGTTGACGCCGGCCTGCTCCTTGATCTTCGCGATCTCGGCCTGGGACACCGTGCTGTCGACGGTGACGACGACCCGGTTGGTCTTGCTGTCGACCGCCCAGGCGGTGCCCGGGATGTCGGCCTTGAGCACCGAGCTGCTGGCGCTCTTGAGTTCGGCGGCGCTGAAGGGGGTGGTGTCCGCCGCGCTCGCGTGGGGAATGGCGACGGCGGCCGCGGCGACGAGGCCGGTGGCAACGGCGGTCAGCCGGGTCCGTCTCGTGATGCCGCTGGTGGGGGTGGTGCGCTTGATCCTCACGTTTCGTTCCCTCCCAGGGGAAGTCGGGGGCCCGCGTGGGGTCGGGGCCCGTGAGGCGCAGTCGAGAGGCTCTCCGGCGTCCGGTTTGCGAACACGCCGTGCCCCTGACAAGCGCTGTGGGGGAGTATTCGGCCGAACGGCCGGTCGGCGCAAGGGCGCCTTTCGGCCGTCGACTTTTGAACCAACTCGGTGAGTTGGGCCCGCGATGGACCGTCATCGGGCCCCTTGTCCGCCAGTTGACGGACGGTGGTCGGCGGACCCGGTCGGCCCCGCCTCGGGGCGCTTGCGGCCCTTCCCTCGTCCAGGTCGGGCCGCGTCAGACCCTGACGCGGTCCGTGCCGGCGACCGGCCCGGCCCGGTCCTCTTCGTCCGGTCTCACGCCGAGCAGTGGGTGAAGGCGTACGGCGACGGTCGCGCGCCGCCGACGTCGGCGGTCGTGCGCCCCTCGCCGTCGGGCGCCACCGGCCGCGGGAACCGGAACCGATCGGTACGACCCCGCGCCGCACGGCGTGCAGCAGTCCGCTGCCGACCGGCTCGGGCCGTCAGGGGCGTCCTCCGAATTCCGCAGCCGCGGCCCGACCCCGCCCTCGGCGGCCGGGTCGACGCCGCGTATCCCCCGCAGCGCCGCACGGACCGGCACGACCTCACCGGCCCCCCACGCCCCAGGGATGTCCGGAAGTCGCCCGGCCGGACGGCCCTTCGGCCATTCCGCGCCGGTGCGCGCGAGGGACCCGTGGGGCGCCGGCGCCGTCGCGACAGGGTGCTCGTCCCGTCGCTTCCCGTCGTCGACCGCATCCGCAGTCATACGATCATCTCTGTCATCACGCGGTGATCACTTCCCGGCCGGATCGGACCCGAGTGCGGGCGGAGGGTGGTTCCCCCGTATTCCGTACGGGCGTCTCCGGCCCGCGAGCATCCTCACCACCCGCACTCGTGTCCGAGCGGGACCCCGGCGCGGCGTGCGCGACGACACCCCCGCCGGGAACTGACGGACTAGCAGTCGCAGCCGCAGCCGTCGCAGCCGCAGCTGTCACAGCAGTTCCCGCAGCAGTCGCAGCAGCTGCAGCAGTCGCCGCACCCGCTGCAGTCGCAGTTGGTGCACAGTCCCTCCCTGCGCTGCCGCGACCAGGGGTCCTCGTAGGTGCCGCAGCACATCTGACAGGTGCAGGCGAGGCCGGCCCAGACGGCACAGCCCGCGATCAGCCCCCTCCGGTCACGGTGCGGCGGCTCCGGCGGCAGGGGTGCGCCCGGGCCACCGGGCGGCGCGTACGGGCCCGCGCCGTGGGCGCAGGCGGCGGTGCCGAAGGCGCGGTCGACGGCGACGGGCAGTTCGTGCACGAGCAGCCGGTGGGCCAGCCTCCCGTCGGTGAACTCCGCCTCCCGCAGGGCGAGACGTATGCCGTGCACCGCGTCGTCCGCGAGCCGCCGCGCCTCGGCGAGCGAGGTCCCCGTGGCCGTGAGGGGGTTCCAGGCACCCGACGCGGCGTCGGTCTCCCTGTCCTCGACGGCGTCCAGGAGGTGGGCGAGCCGGCCGAAGAGGCGCCCCGCCTCGGCGAGCGGCTCGGCGTTGCCCGGCCGCCCCGCCAGGATCGCGGTGTGCGCGAAGGCCGCGGCGGTCGCGGTCTCGGTCGGTTCGGTGACCGTCAGGACCGGCGTGCCGGGCCCGGCGAGCGTCTCGATGCCGACCTGCCGGTCCACGGCGTCGACGAGTACGGCGGTGTCGAACCCGACGGCCGATCCGCCGCGGGCTCCCGCCGCACCCCAGCTCGAGGCGACCCGGCGTGCGGCCAGGGCCACCGGCCGCCGCGCCAGCCAGCCGTCCCCGTCGGCGACATGGTCGCGCACCTTTGCGGAGGCCAGCACCAGCGAGACGGCGGCCGCGAGCCGCGCCCCCTCACCCTGAGCGACGGACGCGGTGCGCATCCCGCGCAACGGGCAGGGTCCGGCCGTACGCCGCCATCCGCCGTCCCGCCGCGTCGCCCCGGGTGCCGCCTGAGCTTCCGTCAGGACGGATATCAGCAACCCGTCGTAGTTGGTCACCACCCGCGCGAACTGCCCGTGGTCCTTCCGCAGTGCGAGGCACAGCCCGCACAAATGCGCCATCCACTGGGTCCTGAGCCCTTCACCGAGCCGGTGACGGCACGGCCTGACGATTCCGAACACGACGATCCCCCGTGATCCGTACGACGTTGTGCAGCGCTGAACTGCCGTGAGCTGCCGCATCGTATCGACGGACCGTCACGGGGGAGCGGCTCGCGCGGTTCACCCGTACGCTCCGCCCCTCACCCGTACGCCGTGAAGAATCATATTTCACTCACAGTCAGCAGCCGTATGTGTCGCGACCCTTGGGGCATACGGACTCTCGACGGATCGACTGTGCACCAGTACCGTCACAAACCCCCCGCGCGGCGTCTATCCACTTGGCGCGACATCCGCATCATGGACGACCATGGGGAATGCGGAAAGCAAGCAAGACCGCTGTGAGAGGAGGCGTCCATGGGATCGGTACGCAAGGCGAGCGCCTGGCTGGGCCTCGTCGACGACAACGATGACGAGCGTTACTACGACGACGACTATTCCGAGGGGACCGACTCCGGAGACGCCTGGGTCACCGACCCGCGTGTGAAGGTCGCCACGGACACGGCCGAGGAGAAGGGCCGCCGGATCGGCACCGTGACCCCGGACAGCTTCCGGGACGCGCGGGTGATCGGCGAACTGTTCCGCGAAGGGGTGCCGGTCATCATGAACCTCACGGCCATGGAGCCCGCCGACGCCAAGCGCGTCGTCGACTTCGCGGCCGGGCTGATCTTCGGCCTGCGCGGTTCGATCGAGCGGGTCTCGACCCGCGTGTTCCTGCTGACCCCCGCCAACACGGAGATCGTGAACGGCGACCCGGCCCCGCACCGCGCGGACGGATTCTTCAACCAGAGCTGAGGCAGGGCCGCTCACCGGCCCTGCCCCCCTCCGGGGGTCAGCGGAAGGCGTCGAGCCCGGTGAGCGCCTTGCCCAGCACGAGCTGGTGCATCTCGACGGTGCCCTCGTAGGTGAGCACCGACTCGAGGTTGGTCGCGTGCCGCATCACGGGGTACTCCAGGGAGATCCCGTTGGCGCCCAGGATCGTCCGCGCCGTCCGGCAGATCTCGATCGCCTCCCGTACGTTGTTGAGCTTGCCGAAGCTGACCTGCTCGGGCCGCAGGCGACCGGCGTCCATGCGCCGCCCCAGGTGATGGGCGAGCAGAATCCCCTTGTGCAGTTCGACCGCCATGTCGGCGAGTTTGGCCTGGGTGAGCTGGAAGCCCCCGATCGGCCGCCCGAACTGCTCCCGCGTCCTCGCGTACTCGACGGCGGTCTCGAAGCAGGTGCGCGCCGCCCCCATGGCTCCCCACACGATCCCGTACCGGGCGTGGGACAGGCAGCTGAGCGGGCCCTTGAGCCCGACGACCTCCGGCAGTACGGCGTCGGCGGGCAGCCGTACGTCGTCGAGGACGAGCTCGCTGGTGACGCTGGCCCGCAGGGACCACTTGTGCCGGATCTCGGGCGCGGAGAATCCGGGCACGTCGGTGGGCACGACGAAGCCCCGCACCCCCTCCTCCGTCTGCGCCCACACCACCGCGACGCCCGCGACGGAACCGTTGGTGATCCACATCTTCCGCCCGTTGAGCACCCAGTCGGAGCCGTCCCTCTTGGCGTACGTGCGCATGGAGGCGGGGTCGGATCCGTGGTCGGGTTCGGTCAGCCCGAAGCATCCGATGACCTCGCCGGCTGCCATGCGCGGGAGCCACGCCTGCTTCTGCTCCTCGCTGCCGAACCGGTGCACGGCGTACATGGCGAGGGACCCCTGCACGGAGACGAGGGACCGGATCCCGGAGTCGGCGGCCTCCAGCTCCAGACAGGCGAGCCCGTACTGCACCGCACCGGCCCCGGCGCACCCGTACCCCTGGAGGGACATGCCGAGCGCCCCGATCCCGCCGAGCTCCCGCGCCAGCTCCCGGATCGACGGCAGCTCCCCCGCCTCGTACCAGTCGGCCACGTACGGCAGCACCCGGTCCGCCGCCCAGCGCCGCACGGTGTCCCGCACGGCAAGGTCCTCGGGCGTCAGCAGGTCGTCGAGACCGAGGGGGTCGTAGGGGTCGAAGGGACCGGGGGAAGCCAACTGAGAACCTCCGAGCTGAAAACTAGCACCGCTAGCCGAATCGTCGGCTCCGACGGTACGTCGCCCCACCCCACCCGTCCAGTCCCCACGACGGACGGCGCCCTCGCTCCCGTGCCCGCAGCCGGCCGGTACCCCACGTCTCCGCCGACGGCGCCCGGCCTCGGGGGCGACGCCCTCGATCGGCGGTCACGGGCAGTGCGGAGGTGGGAGGTCCCCCGGGATCAGGCCGAGACGCGGGTCTCGGCGACCCCCCTCTGCCCGGGCAGCTCCACCGCGGGGGAGTCGACCTCGCACTGCATGACCCGCGGCAGCCGCAACGCCATCACGGCCCCCAGCAACAGCAGCCCCGCACTCACGAGCAGCGTCACATGCAGCCCGTGCACGAAACATTCCTGAGCCGTCCGCCGCAGGGTGTCCCCGGCCGGTCCCCCGAGCCGCCCGGCGACCTCGTACGCCTCCCCCAGCGAGTGCCCCGCCGCGGCCGACGCGTCGGCCGGCACCCCGGGCACCGACGACAGCCCGGGCGCGTACGCCGCGTTCATCACGCTGCCCAGCAGGGCGATCCCGATCCCGGCCCCCAGCTGGTACGACGTCTCCCCGATCGCCGCCGCCCCACCGGCCTGCTCCTGCGGAGCCTCGCTCAGCATCGACTCGTACGCCGCGAACAGCGTCGTCTCCAGCCCGAAGCCGAGCAGCACGAAGCCGAACAGCAGCAGCCCCGCGTTGTCCTCACCGCCCATCGCGGTCAGCGTGACCACCGCGGCCGCCGTGAGACAGAACCCCCCGCACACCATCCGCCGAGGTCCGAAGCGCCGCAGCAGGCGTGCCCCCGCCAGGCCGGCCGCCATCGCGGCGAACGTCAGCGGCAGCAGCCGCAGTCCCGTCTCCAGCGGGGACAGTCCCAGCACCAGCTGCAGGTACTGCGCCGCGATCAGCTCCAGACCGACCAGCGCCAGCATGGCCAGCACGATGCACCCCACCGACGTGCTGAACGCCGGCCGCGCGAACATCCGCAGGTCCACCAGGGGATGCCGGCGGCGCCGCTGGCGCCGTACGAAGAGGGCGATCAGCGCCACGCCCGCGACCAGCGGCACGAAGGTGGGGACGTCCGCGTCCCCGCCGCCGAGCCGCTTCACGCCCAGGACGACGCCGAACAGCCCGGCCGCCGCCATCAGCGCGCCCACGACGTCCCACGGGCCGTCCCCCGCACCCCGTGACTCCGGCAGCAGCATCCGCCCCACCGGCAGGCTGACCAGCATCAGCGGGATGTTGACGAGGAAGACCGAGCCCCACCAGAAGTGCTCGAGGAGGAAGCCTCCGAGCAGCGGCCCGACCGCCGCGCCGACCGCGGCGACCGCGCTCCAGATGCCGATCGCGAGCGCCCGCTCGCGTCGGTCGGGGAACACCTGCCGCAGGATCGACAACGTCGCCGGCATGATCATCGCGCCGCCGACCCCGAGCAGCGCCCGCGCGACGATGAGCAGCTCGGCGCTCCCGGCGAACGCCGCCATCGCGGAGGCGACGCCGAACAGCGCGTACCCGAGCAGCAGCACCCTTCTGCGACCCACCTTGTCACCGAGCGTGCCGAAGAGGATCAGCAGCGAGGCGCAGACGAGCGGGTAGGTGTCGACGATCCAGAGCAGTTCGATCGCGCCGGGCCGGAGGTCCTCGGTGACAGCGGGCACCGCGACGTGCAGCACGGTCGCGTCGACGGCGACCAGGAGCAGGCTGACGCACAGCACGACGAGCACGATCCAGCGGTTGGCACCGGCCCCGGCCGCCCGACGGCGCAGCCCGACGGCAGCCGTGGTCGTCCCGGACATGTACGTACCTCCCAGGTGTCCTCGGGTTCGGCGGGCTCGCGGGGTGGGGACTCCCCGCGACTCGGCCGGAGAGGAGCGGTGGTCTCCGGCCCGCGCAAACGAACGGCGAGTGACACGCAGCGTACGCGAGTTCGCGGCTCGGCCACGTGGCGGACCTCTCACAGTCCGGGGGAACCCATGTGGCGTACACCACTCTTCTCACCGGTCCGGACACCCCGGCGCACCGCCCACCTGCACGTCCGGCCGATAATCGGGCCCGTGACCGATCTTGGAACGCGCGGGGCGCCCCCCGGCTCCGCCGCTCTGCGCCGGGCGGCCCCGGCCCTCGTGGGGTACGCGGCCGTGCGCGCCCTGGGCCTGCTCGCCCTCGCCCTGTGGAGCGCCGCGCGGGACAAGAGCCCGTACACCTTGTTGACGGCGCGCTGGGACGCGCTGTGGTACACGCGGGTCGCCGAACTGGGGTACGGCTACGAGGTGCGGCTGCCGAACGGCGACGTGCACTCCAACCTCGCGTTCTTCCCGCTGCTGCCGTGGCTGGAGCGCCTGCTGCACGCGGTGAGCCCGCTGTCGTACGCCGACGCCGGTTTCGTCGTCTCCCTGCTCGCCTCGCTCGCCGCCGCCTGGGGGATCTTCGCGGTCGCCGACCATGTGCACGGCAGCCGGGCGGGGGTGTGCGCGGTGCTGCTGTGGGCGGTGCTGCCGGTCGGGATCGTGCAGTCGATGGCGTACAGCGAGTCGCTGTTCACCGCGCTGGCCGCCTGGTCGCTGTACGCGGTGCTCACCGGCCGGTGGGTGACCGCAGGCGCGCTGGCGTCGCTGGCCGGGCTGACCCGGCCGGTGGGGCTCGCCGTGGTGGCCGCGGTCTGGGTGGCCGGCGCGCTCTCGTTCGTGGGAACCCGAGGCGCGGAGCCCACCGACGGCGCGCGGACGCCCGTACGCGCCGCCCGGTCGTCCGCCGACGCCCCTCTCCCGCGTGACCGGAGCACCCCAGGCGCCCCCACCGTGCGACGCACTCTCGGGCTTCTCCTCGCGCCTCTCGGCGCCGCCGGTTACGTCCTGTGGGTGGGCCACCACACCGGCAAGGGCACCTTCGGTTACCTCGACGTCCAGGCGGGCTGGCGCAACGGGTTCGACGGCGGCTACGCCTTCGCCCGCTTCATCATCGACAAGTTCACGTCAATTCCGTCGGCCTTCGCCGGCGTCGGGCTGATCGTCGGCGTCGCTCTGCTCGTCTGGCTGTACGTCGTCTGTGTACGACAGCGCCAACCGCTTCCGCTGCTGGTGTACGCGGGTGTGGTGCTGACGCTCGCCCTGTGCGCGTCGAGCTACTTCGGCTCGAAACCGCGTCTGCTGATGCCCGCGTTCCCGCTGCTGTTCCCCCTCGCCGTGGCCCTCGCCCGGCTGCGGACGCCGAGATCCGCGCTGGTGGTGGCGGGTGTCGCCCTGGTGTCGGCCGTGTACGGCGCGTGGTGGCTGAACGGCTCCGGTCCCCCATGACCGACTGCGTACTACCAGTGAGCACACGGGGAATGGGACACCGGCATTAAGGAACCCATTCATAAGTTCCCAAAAACCGTCCCCCGGAATGATCAAAGGAATTGAAGGGAGCAGTGGTGGGGGATTACGCATTCCGGAGGAATAAGCGCTGCCCTGAGAGCAATCCCACATCACATCGTCATCACAAAGCCGTGGATTCGCAGGAGAAGTGAGCTCACTCGCTGTAACGTCGATTGGGTGCGTACCGAACGAAACCTCACCCGTCTGGACCGGGTGTTCGCCAGGCTCGACCGTGAGCCAGAACGGCCGTCCCACATCGATGTGCCGAAGATGAGCAGGCACAGGGTCGCGCTGTTCTGCGCGACCCTCGCCTTCTACCTGGCCATCGTGTGGCTCGTGGTGATCACGTCGTGGCTGGTCCGCCTCGACTGGCAGGTCATGTTCTTCCGGCCGTACCAGCAGTGGTCCGAAATCCACTGGTTCGTCGACTACTACGTGGTCCTCGGCCAGCGCGGCCCCACCGCCGTGATGGTCGCCGCCTGGCTCGGCTGGAGATCCTGGCGCCAGCACACCCTGCGCCCCCTGCTCGCCCTCGGCGTCTCACTGCTGCTGCTGAACGTCACCGTCGGCGCCGCCAAGATCGGCATGGGCCGCCTCGGACCGCACTACGCCACCACCATCGGCTCGAACGAGATGGGTCTGGGCGGCGATATATTTCCCAGCGGCCACACGGCCAACGCGGTCGTGACCTGGGGAATCCTGGCGTATCTGGCCTCCACGCCGAGAGCCCGCCGCTGGCTGTCCGCCCTCTCCGCGGTCACCTCGCTCGGCGTCGGCCTGGCCACGGTCTATCTCGGTACGCACTGGCTGAGCGACGTGATCCTCGGCTGGGCCGCCGGCCTGCTGATCCTGCTCGCGCTGCCCTGGTTCGAGCCGCTGATCGCCCGCACCGAGGCCTGGATCTTCGACCTGCGCGACCGCTGGCGCACCCGCGGCATCACCACGGGGTCCGCGCCCACCCCGGTCCCGGTGCCGGTGTCGATCAAGTCGCGCCCCGCGTCCCCGGACGAAACCCCCGCCGCCTGCTCCCCCAGGGCGCCGGTCTACCTGGCCCCCGGCCCGCACACGGCCCGTTCGGAGCGCACCCCGGTCACGCCCGTCGGCGGCCGGCGCCCACCGCACTCCGACCGGCTGCCCCGCGGTACGACCACCTCGGCCCGCCCGTGACAGACGGCTGACCGGCCCCGGGGCCCCTCGGGTACGCACCACCCGGCCCCGCACGCGAAGCCCCGGTTCCTGGTCCAGGAACCGGGGCTTCGTCGTCACCGGACCGGCGGCCGGGCGCTCGCCGTCACCCGGACGGCCCAGGCGCGCCCGGCGATCTCAGCCCTTCCAGGCGCGGGTCACGCGTCCGTCCCTCACCTCGAAGTTCAGCCGCCCCACTCGGTACTCCATGGTGATGATCGTCCCCGGCGCCAGCGAGCGCACCGTCGACCACCCCCGTTCACGGGCGAGCCGCTCGGCGCGCGCGGCCTCGAGGCCGACGTACCCGTCCGGACTGTCCTGGGGCTCCGCTGGCGGAGTGGGAATCGGTGCCATACCGCCACGCTAGGCCGACGGCCCCGTCCCGGGAAGCCGGACCAGAGATGTGGATCACTCCGGTCACACTTCTGTCACAGGATCACGACACGTGTTTCGGTGGCCGCGACTACCGCCGATGCAGCAACGGGCATCACACGTACGAGCGGTTCCCTGAGCCTTCCGCGCGTATTCGAACGCAATTCCCGCGTGTCGTCCGGGCCCCTCGAATAACCGGGCGGAAAGATCCCGGAGAACCGTCCCCGGAACCCGCTCCCCTCCCATTCCGCAACGACTCCGCGACAGCCGTATCCTCATAGGAAATACACGGCTCCCCCACATATCCTCCGTACGCCCCCGTCGGCGCGCGCGGCGGCGCGAGCATCATGGCGGCAGCTCACGGGCACCCGTGCGGCGCGGGCGACGGCGGGCCCGGGGCGCGACGAGCGAAGGGGCGAGCGAGCGATGGGGACGGAGACCGTACCGGCGGCGGCGCGAGTCGTACGGGTCAGGAGGAGCGGCCGGGTGGTCGTCGACTGGCTGACCACCACCGACCACAAGAAGATCGGCCACCTCTACCTGATCACGTCGTTCGCGTTCTTCCTGATCGGCGGGGCCATGGCGCTGATCATGCGCGCCGAGCTCGCCCGGCCGGGACTGCAGATCGTGACCAACGAGCAGTTCAACGAGCTGTTCACGATGCATGGCACGATCATGCTTCTGCTGTTCGCGACACCGAGCTTCGCGGGCTTCGCCAACGAGCTGATGCCGCTGCAGATCGGCTCCCCCGACGTGGCCTTCCCACGGTTGAACATGTTGTCGTACTGGCTGTTCCTCTTCGGCGGTCTGATCGTGCTCGGCTCGCTGCTGGTGCCGAGCGGGCCGGCCTCCTTCGGCTGGTTCGCCTACGCCCCGCTGAACAGCCTGGAACGCTCCCCCGGCATCGGCCCCGACCTGTGGATCATGGGCCTGGCGCTGGCCGGCTTCGGCACGATCCTCGGCGCGGTCAACTTCATCACCACCATCATCGGGATGCGTGCGCCGGGCATGACGATGTTCCGGATGCCGATCTTCACGTGGAACACGCTCTTCACGTCGATCCTGATCCTGATGGCGTTCCCGGTGCTGGCCGCCGCGCTGCTGGTCCTGGAGGCGGACCGGCGGTTCGGGGCGCAGGTGTTCGACGCGGCCAACGGCGGGGCGCTGCTGTGGCAGCACCTGTTCTGGTTCTTCGGGCATCCCGAGGTGTACATCATCGCGCTGCCGTTCTTCGGGATCATCACGGAGATCATCCCGGTCTTCAGCCGCAAGCCGATCTTCGGCTATCTGACGCTGGTCGGCGCGACCATGGCGATCACCGGCCTGTCCGTGGTGGTGTGGGCGCACCACATGTTCGCGACCGGCGCGGTCCTCCTGCCGTTCTTCTCCTTCATGTCGTTCCTGATCGCGGTGCCGACGGGCGTGAAGTTCTTCAACTGGACCGGGACCATGCTGAAGGGCTCGGTGTCCTTCGAGACGCCGATGCTGTGGGCGGTGGGGTTCCTCGTGACGTTCCTCTTCGGCGGTCTGACCGGGGTGATCCTGGCGTCGCCGCCCATGGACTTCCACGTCACCGACTCGTACTTCGTGGTGGCGCACTTCCACTACGTCGTCTTCGGCACGGTGGTCTTCGCGATCTTCGCCGGGCTCTTCTTCTGGTGGCCCAAGTTCACGGGAAAGCTGCTCGACGAACGGCTCGGCAAGATCCAGTTCTGGACGCTGTTCGTCGGCTTCCACACCACGTTCCTGGTGCAGCACTGGCTGGGCGCGGAGGGCATGCCCCGCCGCTACCCGGACTACCTCGCCGCGGACGGCTTCACCGCCCTGAACACCGTCTCCACGATCGGCGCGTTCCTGCTCGGCCTGTCGACGCTGCCGTTCCTCTACAACGTCTGGAAGACCGCCATGTACGGCGAGAAGGTCGAGGTCGACGACCCCTGGGGCTTCGGCCGCTCCCTGGAGTGGGCGACCTCCTGCCCGCCGCCCCGGCACAACTTCACCGCGCTGCCCCGGATCCGTTCGGAGTCCCCGGCGTTCGACCTGCGCTACCCGGAGTACGCGGCGCAGATCCCGCAGCCCGAGCCAAAGAAGCATCAAGCCGGTCACGAGCCGTCCTGATCGCCTCGATCAGCTCCACGGGCTCCAGCACCTCGAACGGGAGGCCCGTCATCAGCACGTGGATCACCATCACGTCGAGGCTCGCGGCCCCGGTGCGCAGGACGCAGGCGTCCGGCCCGTCGGCCTCCAGGGTCCCAGCGGACGGCGAGACCCGCTCGGCGGCCTCCTCCAGCGGCACCAGCAGCCGGACGACCGCCTGGGTGGCGTACGCGCGGGTGGAGACGCCCCGGGAGACGTACGCCGCGAGGTCGTCGGCGGGAGGTGTGCGCGGGGCGAAACGCGGGCCGTGCGGCGGCTTCGGCGTGAGGCGGTCCACGCGGAACGTACGCCAGTCCGCGCGGTCGAGGTCCCAGGCGACCAGGTACCAGCGGCGTTCGGTGCAGACCAGGCGGTGGGGTTCGACGGTGCGGCGGGTGACCACGCCGTCGTGGCCGCGGTAGTCGAAGCGCAGGCGCTCGGTGTCCCGGCACAGGTGGGCCAGTTCGGTGAGGACGGCAGGGTCGACGGCGGAGGGCTGGGGGCCGCGCAGCATCGGGACGGTGAAGGCGTTCAGGGCACTCACGCGGCGGCGCAGGCGGTGCGGCAGCACCTGCTCCAGCTTCGCCAGGGCCCGTACGGAGGCCTCGCCGATGCCCTCGATGCCCTGCCCGGCGGCCGTGCGCAGCCCGACGGCGACGGCGACCGCCTCGTCGTCGTCCAGGAGCAGCGGCGGCAGCTCGGCTCCGGCGCCGAGCTGGTAGCCGCCGCCCGTGCCCGGGCTGGCGTTGACGGGGTAGCCCAGCTCCCGCAGCCGTTCCACGTCCCGGCGGACCGTGCGGGCGGTGACGCCGAGCCGTTCGGCCAGTTCGGCGCCGGACCACTCGCGGTGGGCCTGGAGGAGGGAGAGCAGACGCAGCAGTCGGGCGGAGGTCTCCAGCATGGCGCCGAGTCTGCCAGGGCCGGGAGCGGCCGCACGCCCCCGCGCGCCACGCGCGCGCGGCCCCGCCCGGCGGGCACACCGGGTGGGGCCGTGCGGCCCGAGGGGTGTCAGAAGTTCAGGCGCAGCCCCGGCATGATCAGGTCCGGATCGCCGCCGATGGCGGCCCGGTTGGCGGTGTAGAGCCGCTGCCAGGTGGTTCCGTTCCGGGCGGCGATGGTGCTGAGCGTGTCGCCCTCGCGGACGGTGTAGTCGCCGCCGCGGGAGCTGTCCCGGGAGCCGTGGCCCGTCGAGCGCTCGGGAGCCTTCGCCGACGACTGCGACGAGCCGTTCGTGGACGAGCCCGACGTCGGCGAACCGGTCCGTGGCGAACCGGTCCGCGAGCCCGACTCGCTGGACCCCGACGGAGCGGAGGCCGAGCCGGCCGAGGGAGCGTCCGGTGCGCTGCCGGAGGCTCCGGCGCGCGCCGAGCAGGTGGGCCACGCGCCCCATCCCTGGGCCCGCTGCACCTTGGTGGCGACGGAGATCTGCTGCTGCTTGGTGGCCTGGTCGGCGGTGGGCGCGTAGGCGGTGCCGCCGTACGCGCGCCAGGTGGAGGCGGAGAACTGCAGTCCGCCGTAGTAGCCGTTGCCGGTGTTGATGTGCCAGTTGCCGCCGCTCTCGCACCGGGCGATGCGGTCCCACACCCCGCCGTCCGCCGCCGCGGCGTTGCCGCTCGCGGCCAGCACGCCCAGCGGGGCGAGGAGCGCCGCTCCGGCGAGGACCGCCGTCGTGCGCGCCTTGCCGGCGCGGGCGTCGACGCGGGTGTTGTCGGCACAGTCGGACATGTAGATCCCTCTCTACGGACCCGGGCTCCCCCTGAACGGGGCGCGACCGTCCGCGCGGGGGCGCGGTCGACGCGCTCCGGCCCGTTCGCCGGTGGTGGTGCTGCGCGGTGTCTGGCTCTGCGCGGCCGGCGGACGTACCCGAGCGGTGCTCGTTGCACACAGCCGCGCAATCTAGGGACGTTGCCGAACCGTTATCAAGCAACTCGCAGTTCTCGCAGGCCAGTTCGGCGTTACCGAAGGTATCGGCGAATTTCGGCCACCCACTTCATGCACGGATTTCCGGATTTGTCGACCAAGATCCCGAGCGGCCTGTGGCCCACTTCACGCAGCCAACTCCCGTCCGATGTCGGCCACTTGACGATGAGTGCCCCATTCCGCACGAACCGTCACCGTGCGCGCAGGGCGATGCGATTCCGTTCACCGAGCAGCGTGACCCCCGCCACAGATCGGCCGTTGTCTCTTCATGAGCCGGGGCGTCGACCCGGCCACGACAACGCACCGCATCCGAGGGAGTCACCCGTGCCGCGCATGCTCGACGTCAGCGACGAGGTACGCGCCGAGATCGGCGACGAAGAAGCCGACCGGCTGCTCGCCGGAGAGAACGCCCCGGGCAGTTACGACTGCACGTCCTGCCGCACCCCGGGCGACTCCGAGCTCGAGCGCACCAGCACCGTCCTGTTCATCGGGGACGAGACCGCCGTCCTCGCCTTCGCCCACGCCACCTGCCTGCCCTCGCAGGTCGTCCAGGTCACCGAGGAGCAACTGCGGGGCGCCGTCCGCTCCATCAGCGGCGACACCGTCGACCTGGACCCGCAGAAGGTCGTGCCCGAACAGGCCGTGCTCGGTGTCACCAGCGGACTCGTCCTGATCGCCGGGGAGTTGCACCCGGCCCTGGTCGTCGAGCCGACCGCGCCCATCGTCCGGCCCGGCGCCATCGGCGTCGGCGACGACTTCCTGCCGCTCCTCATCGAGCAGGGCTTCATGCCGCTGACCGAGCTGTCCGAGGTGCCGCCGGTGCGGCACGGGTGGTCCGTGCTGCTGGCGATGGGGCAGCTCCACGCCGTGCTGCAGCCGTCCGCGAACGGCGGACAGCCGGTGGCCTGGTGGCAGGCGCACCAGCCGCTGCAGGTGACGGACGGCTGGCGGGCCGCCGCCAACAAGCACCAGCAGGTGCTGATGTTCGCGGCTCCGGTCGGTTCCATCGGGCGTCAGCCCCGCGAGGACCTGCTGCGGGACGCGCTGGACAAGGCGGCGGCCAACGGCAAGCTCGTCGGCGCGGCCCTGCCGCTGGCGGGGACCTGAGCACCGCCCCGGCAGGGCACCGCCGACGGTCGGCGGTCGCGGCTCGTTCCCTGCCTGCCGCGCCCGCGCCGCGGAGCCGCACGTCGATGCGGCCCGCGCCCCTTTCGGGCGCGGTACAGCCGCATCCCTTCCAGTCCAACCTCGTTTGGACATACGTGCACACCTACGACGTTCCCCGCCGCCAGGCCTACCAGTCGATCCCGTCCGCGCGACCGGCTCCGGACCCCCAGGGCGGCCCATCGGCCACGCCGATCTACGACGCGCTCTACTCCGAGTACGTCAAGTCGTTCCGATCGCTGCCGGGGGATCGCAGCGGGGAGGAAGACCTGGGGTTCACCGCCTTCGGGAACATCCCGCACAGTACGGGATCGTTCACCAGCTCGTTCAGCGGCAACTACAGCGCCTACAGCGCGGGCGCGCAGAGCGCGCGCAACGGGATCGGGCAGCAGGCGCAGTGGCAGCGGGTCGGACCGATCGGGCAGACGGGCCGGCAGTCCGAGCCCACGGGAACGCACCACGTCCCGGCGGCCCTGCCACCGGCCCCGCGAAGGGGCTTCTGAGCCAAGGCCGTTCAGGACACGGCTGGAGGGCGGCACCCCCAACGGGGTGCCGCCCTCCAGCCGTTGCTCACTTCTTCTTGCCGCGCTTCTCGCGCACCCGCACGGAGATGTGGATCGGCGTGCCCTCGAAGCCGAACTCCTCCCGCAGCCGGCGCTCGATGAAGCGCCGGTAGCCGGCCTCGATGAAGCCGGAGGCGAACAGCACGAACCGCGGCGGCTTGGTGCCGGCCTGGGTGCCGAAGAGGATGCGCGGCTGCTTGCCGCCCCGGATCGGGTGCGGGTGGGCCGAGACCAGCTCGCCGAGGAAGGCGTTCAGCCGGCCCGTGGGGACACGGGTCTCCCAGCCGGCCAGAGCCGTCTCGATCGCGGGGACCAGCTTCTCCATGTGCCGTCCGGTGCGCGCCGAGACGTTCACCCGGGGCGCCCACGCCACCTGGCCGAGCTCGGTCTCGATCTCCCGCTCCAGGTAGTAGCGGCGCTCCTCGTCGAGGGTGTCCCACTTGTTGAACGCCAGGACGACCGCGCGGCCGGCCTCGACGGCCATGGTGACGATGCGCTGGTCCTGGACCGAGATGGTCTCGGAGGCGTCGATCAGGATGACCGCCACCTCGGCCTTCTCGACGGCGGCCGCGGTGCGCAGCGAGGCGTAGTAGTCGGCGCCCTGCTGAAGGTGGACCCGCTTGCGGATGCCCGCCGTGTCGACGAACTTCCAGGTGACACCGCCGAGTTCGATCAACTCGTCGACCGGGTCGCGGGTGGTGCCGGCCAGCTCGTTGACGACGACGCGCTCCTCGCCGGCCACCTTGTTCAGCAGCGAGGACTTGCCGACGTTGGGACGGCCGATGAGCGCGATACGACGCGGCCCGCCGACCGCCGTGCCGAAGGTCTGCTCGGGCGCCTCGGGCAGCGCCTCCAGGACGGCGTCCAGCATGTCGCCGGTGCCGCGGCCGTGCAGCGCGGAGACCGGGTGCGGCTCGCCCAGGCCCAGGTTCCACAGGTAGGCCGCGTCCGCCTCGCCGCTGGGGCCGTCGACCTTGTTGGCGCACAGCACGACGGGCTTGCCGGCCTTGCGCAGCAGGCGTACGACCGCCTCGTCGGTGTCGGTGGCGCCGACCTTGGCGTCGACGACGAAGACGACGGCGTCTGCGGCCTCGATCGCGTACTCGGCCTGCGCGGCCACGGAGGCGTCGATGCCGAGGACGTCCTGCTCCCAGCCGCCGGTGTCGACGACCTTGAAGCGGCGGCCCGCCCACTCGGCCTCGTAGGTGACGCGGTCGCGGGTGACGCCGGGCTTGTCCTCGACGACGGCCTCGCGGCGCCCGATGATGCGGTTCACGAGGGTCGACTTGCCGACATTGGGCCGGCCGACGACGGCCAGCACGGGCAACGGGCCGTGACCGGCCGCCTCGATGGCGCCCTCGACGTCCTCGAGGTCGAAGCCCTCTTCCGCGGCGAGCTCCATGAACTCCGCGTACTCGGCGTCGCCGAGCGCCCCGTGATCGTGCTCGAACCCGTCCGAGCCCTCGGGCTGGATGTGGTCGTTCATGAAGTCCGTACCTCGTCGTTCCTTCGTGGTGGTCGGTGGAGCATCCGTTGTCCCCGGATTGATCCACTACTCAGTGTCGCCCAGCGCCCGATCGGACGCCCTGCGTTTTCCGTCCGCTATCCCGCCGCCGTCAGCCGGCCGGTGAGCCGTCTGGCGTGGTCCAGGTGTGCGGCCAATTGCTTCTGGATGCGCTCGGTCGCCTCGTCGAGCGCCTTGCGTGTACGCCGTCCGCTGCCGTCGCCCGCCTCGAAGGGGTCGCCGAAGACGACGTCGACGCGGGAGCGCAGCGGGGGCAGCCCCTTCATCAACCGTCCGCGCCGCTCGGAACTTCCCAGCACGGCGACGGGGACGATCGGCGCCCCGCTGCGCACGGCGAAGTAGGCGAGCCCGGCACGCAGGGAGGCGAAGTCGCCCTCGCCGCGGGTGCCCTCCGGGAAGATCCCGAGGACGCCGCCGCTCTCCAGCACGCCCAGCGCCCGCGTGATCGCCGTGCGGTCGGTGCTCTCGCGGTCCACCTTCAGCTGGCCGATGCCGGTCAGGAAGGGGTCGAGGAGGCCGACGAAGGCCTCCTTCTTGATCAGGAAGTGCGTCGGCCGAGGCGCCACGCCCATGACCATCGGCCCGTCGATGTTGTGGGAGTGGTTCACCGCGAAGATCACCGGACCGCTCGCCGGGACCCTCCAGGCGCCCAGCACCCGCGGGCGCCACAGCCCGTACATCAGGCCGACGCCGATGCGCCGCCCGATCTCGGCACCCCTCTCGGAGGGCAGCTCGCTCACCGCGCGGCCCGCTTCTCCTCGACGAGGGTGACCACGCACTCGATGACCTGGGCGAGGGTCAGCTCGGTGGTGTCCACCTCGACGGCGTCGTCCGCCTTGGCGAGGGGGGAGGTCTTGCGGGAGGAGTCGGCCGCGTCCCGCTTGATCAGCGCCTCGCGGGTCGAGTGCACGTCCGCGCCCTTCAGCTCGCCGCTGCGGCGGGCGGCGCGGGCCTCCGGGGAGGCGGTGAGGAAGATCTTCAGATCGGCGTCCGGCAGCACCGTCGTCCCGATGTCACGCCCCTCGACAACGATCCCCTTCTCGGCGGAGGCCGCCAGCGAACGCTGCAACTCCGTGATCCGGGCGCGCACGTCCGGCACCGCGCTGACCGCGCTGACCTGGGAGGTCACCTCCTGCGTGCGGATCGGCCCGGCCACGTCGACGCCGTCGACCGTGATCGTCGGGTTCGCCGGGTCGGTGCCCGAGACGATCTCCGGCTTGCCCGCGACGGCGGCGATCGCCGTGGGGTCCTCGATGTCGATCCCGTTGTTCACCATCCACCACGTGATCGCCCGGTACTGCGCCCCGGTGTCCAGGTAGCTCAGGCCGAGCTGCGCGGCCACGGCCTTGGACGTGCTCGACTTGCCCGTGCCGGAGGGGCCGTCGATGGCGACAATCACGGGCTGGGCGGCGCCGTTTTCCACGGAGGGACACCTTCCTGGTGCGAGGTGGTGGGCTGCGGGGCGACACTGTGCCCCGCACAAGGTTACTGGGTGCGGGTCACTCGTCCGGCCGCACAGGGGGTGCGGGCTCGACGCCGGTCCGGGTGATCCGGCCCCTGCAGCGCTCCAGGACACGGCCCGTCCGGGGCCGGAGCGAGGGTCCCGGGCGGCGGCCCCGGAAGGTGAGGGACCGGGCCCTACTGGCGGAGCGCCCACCCTCGCTCGCGCAAGGCGGCCGACAGCACGGGCGCGCTCTTCGGCTCGACCATCAACTGCACCAGACCCGCCTGCCGCCCCGCCGCGTGCTCGATGCGCACGTCCTCGATGTTGACCCCCGCCAGCCCGGCGTCGGCGAAGATGCGGGCGAGCTGGCCCGGCTGGTCGTCGATCAGCACCGCGACGACCTCGTACACCCGCGGAGCGGACCCGTGCTTGCCGGGGACGCGGACCTGACCGGCGTTGCCGCGCCGCAGGACGTGCTCGATGCCGTCGGCCCCCTCACGGCGCTTGTCCTCGTCGGAGGACTGCAGCGCCCGCAGCGCCCGGACGGTCTCCTCCAGGTCGCCGGCGACATCGGTGAGCAGGTCGGCGACCGGCCCGGGGTTCGCCGAGAGGATGTCGATCCACATCCGGGGGTCGGACGCGGCGATCCGGGTCACGTCCCGGATGCCCTGTCCGCACAGCCGTACGGCCGCCTCGTCGGCGCCCTCCAGCCGGGCGGCGACCATGCTGGAGACGAGGTGGGGCATGTGGGAGACCAGGGCCACCGCCCGGTCGTGGGCGTCCGCGTCCATCACCACGGGAACCGCGCGGCAGTGCGAGACCAGCTCCAGGGCGAGGTTCAGCACCTCGGTGTCGGTGTCCCGGGTCGGCGTCAGCACCCACGGACGGCCCTCGAAGAGGTCGCCGGACGCGGCCAGCGGGCCGGACTTCTCCCGGCCCGACATGGGGTGCGTCCCCAGGTACGTCGACAGGTCCAGGCCCAGCGCCTCCAGCTCACGGCGCGGACCGCCCTTGACGCTGGCCACGTCGAGGTAGCCGCGGGCCGCTCCGCGGCGCATGACGTCGGCGAGCACGCCGGCGACGTGGGCGGGCGGTGCGGCGACGATCGCGACGTCGACCGGGCCGTCGGGCGCCTCGTCGGTGCCGGCGCCCAGCGCGGCCGCCGTACGGGCCTGCTCGGGGTCGCGGTCCTCGAGGTGGACGACGACGCCGCGCTGGGCGAGGGCCAGGGCGGCGGAGGTGCCGATGAGCCCGGTTCCGATGACGAGTGCGGTCCTCACTGGGCGATGTCCTTGCGCAGGGCGGCGGCGGCGCCGAGGTAGATGTGGTTGATGTCCGCTCGGGGCTTGTCGGACTCGATGTGGGCGAGGACGCGCACGACCCGCGGCATGGCGCCCCGGACGTCGAGTTCCTGGGCGCAGATCAGCGGGACGTCGACGATGCCGAGCTTGCGGGCGGCGGCCGCCGGGAAGTCGCTGTGCAGGTCGGGCGTGGCCGTGAACCAGATGCTGATCAGGTCGTCGGCGGTGAGCGAGTTCCGCTCCATGATGGCGGTGAGCAGGGCTCCGACCTGCTCGTCCATGTGGCCGGCCTCGTCCCGCTCCAGCTGGACCGCCCCCCGGACCGCTCGTACCGCCACGGCACCGCTCCTTGCTCCCGTACGTATCGGCTCTTCGTTCGTCCAGCGTAGTCAGCCCGGGCGGGCCCGGTGCGCGGCGCCCGCCCGCTGAGACACCGGCCGGTCCGCACGCTCGGCTGTCAGACGTACGGAACGCACGTTTTCTGACGCTCTGCCCGATGTTGCTTCTTCTTCGGTGCCTTCAGTGGAAAGATGCTGCTGCTCCGTTCGGAGCACCTCCTCTCCTGCCTTCCGCACCTTCGGAGTGACGACATGAACCACCCCGCCTCGCGCCGTACGGTCCTGATGGCGACGGGCGCCGCGGCGCTCGCCGTCGGCTGTGCCGACGGCAACGGCGACAACGGCGACTCCGCGGCCGCGCCGCCGTCCCCCGCCGCGCCCGCCGCAGGGCAGCGACTGGCGAGCACGGCCGACATCCCCGTCGGGGGCGGCAAGGTCTTCGCGAAGGAGAAGATCGTCGTCACCCAGCCGGCGGAGGGCGACTTCAAGGCGTTCTCCGCGGTCTGCACCCATCAGGGCTGCACGGTCTCCACCGTCGCCGACGGCACCATCAACTGCGCCTGCCACCGCAGCAGCTTCCGCATCGACGACGGCGCGGTGACCGAGGGTCCGGCGACGAAGCCGCTGCCCGCCGAGCGGATCACGGTGCAGGGCGACACCATCACGCTGGCGTAGGCACGGGTCCCGGGGCGCTCAGAGGTCCCAGAGCGCCCCGAGTGTCACCAGTTCCCCGCTGTACTCGATCCGGTCCGCCCACTCCGTCGGCCACGCGTCGGCCCCCGCGTACGCGCCCGCGAAGGCGCCCGCCAGGCAGGCGACGGAGTCGGAGTCGCCGGAGGAGCAGGCGGCCCGGCGCAGCGCGGTGACCGGCTCGTCGGGGAAGAGCAGGAAGCACAGCAGCCCGGTCGCCAGGGCCTCCTCGGCGATCCACCCAGCCCCGGTGGCCAGGCACGGGTCCGTCTCCGGCGAGGGAGCCCTCAGCGCCTCCCGGAGGCGGTCCAGGACGGCCAGGCAGTCGTCCCAGCCGCGCGCGATGAAGTGTTCGGGCGTCGGATCCTGGCTGCGGGTCCACAGGTCCCCGAGCCAGCGCTCGTGGTAGCGGGCGCGGTTGTCGAGGGCGTACGAGCGCAGCAGCCCGACCAGGCCCGTCGGCTCCGCGCCCTGCGCGAGCAGGCGTACGGCGTGGGCCGTGAGGTCGGAGGCGGCGAGCGCGGTGGGGTGGCCGTGGGTGAGGGCGGCCTGGAGCTGGGCGGCACCGGCCCGCTGCTCGTCGCTGAGGCCGGGCGCGAGACCGAGGGGGGCGACGCGCATGTTGGCACCGCAGCCCTTGGAGCCGATCTGGCTGGCGTCCTGCCAGAGGCGCCTCTCGTCCTTCAGCAGGTTGCAGGCGGTCAGGCAGGTCCGGCCCGGGGCCCGGTTGTTCTCGGGCGACTGGTACCAGTCGACGAACTCCTCGCGCAGCGGCCGCTCGAGACGCGACGGCACGAGCAGCCCCCGGTCCATGGCGGTACGCAGGGCCCGTCCCACCGCGAGCGCCATCTGGGTGTCGTCGGAGACGAAGGCGCGCTCCGGCAGCCGCATCTCGCGCCACGGCCCGCACTTGGCGAGGATGGACGGAACGTCGTCGAACTCGGTCGGGAACCCGAGCGCGTCCCCCAGTGCGAGGCCCACCAGGGCTCCGGTGGCGGCGCGCTTCCTGACGGTGGTGGTGGTCATGCGGAACGTCCTTCCCGGGGCGGTCGCAGCAGCGGCGGGTGGAGGGTGGTGGCGGTGCCCGCGCGGTAGAGGGCGGCCGGCTTGCCGCGGCCGCCGGTCAGACGCGCGGCGCCGCCGGGTACGGGCTCGACGAAGCCCGGTGTGGCGAGGACCTTGCGGCGGAAGTTGGGGCGGTCCAGGCCCGTGCCCCAGACCGTCTCGTAGACCTGCTGCAGCTCGCCGAGGGTGAACTCGGGCGGGCAGAAGGCGGTGGCGAGGCAGGTGTACTCGAGCTTGGCGCCGACGCGTTCGTGGGCGTCGGCCAGGATCCGGTCGTGGTCGAAGGCGAGCGGCCGGACGTCGTCGTACGGCATCCAGCGCGCCTGGGCCGCGTCGCCGCCGCCGTGCGGTTCGGGCGCGTCGGGCAGCAGCGCGGCGAAGGCGACGGACACCACCCGCATCCGGGGGTCGCGGTCGGGCTCGCTGTAGGTGCGCAGCTGTTCCAGGTGCAGCCCGGAGACGTCCTCCAGGCCGGTCTCCTCGGCGAGTTCGCGCCGGGCCGCCGTCTCGGCGGACTCGTCCGGCAGCAGGAAACCGCCGGGCAGCGCCCACCGGCCGGCGTACGGCTCCTGCCCGCGCTCGACGAGCAGGACGTGCAGCGCGCCCGAGCGCAGGGTGAGGACGGCGAGGTCGACGGTGACGGCGAAGGGCTCGAAGGCGTACTTGTCGTAGCCCTGCATCCACCCACCTCCTTAATGGTCGTATCGACTATAAACAGGGCGGGTGTCCTGGCACAAGAAAGCGGCCGGTTCCGGAGGAAATCCGGAACCGGCCGCCACCCGTGGCGTCGGGACTACAGGTCGACTTCCTTCATCAGCATGCCGACCTCGGTGTTCGACAGCCGCCGCAGCCAGCCAGACTTCTGGTCGCCCAGGGTGATCGGGCCGAAGGCCGTCCGCACCAGCTTCTCGACCGGGAAGCCGGCCTCCGCCAGCATGCGGCGCACGATGTGCTTGCGGCCCTCGTGCAGGGTGACCTCGACGAGGTAGTTCTTGCCGGTCTGCTCGACGACCCGGAAGTGGTCCGCGCGCGCGTAGCCGTCCTCCAGCTGGATGCCGTCCTTGAGCTTCTTGCCCAGGTCGCGCGGGATGGGGCCCACGATGGCGGCGAGGTAGGTCTTCTTCACGCCGTACTTGGGGTGGGTCAGCCGGTGCGCCAGCTCGCCGTGGTTGGTGAGCAGGATGACGCCCTCGGTCTCGGTGTCCAGCCGCCCGACGTGGAACAGCCGGGTCTCGCGGTTGGTGACGTAGTCACCGAGGCACTGCCGCCCCTCCGGGTCCTCCATGGTCGACACGACACCGGCGGGCTTGTTCAGCGAGAAGAACTGGTACGACTGCGTGGCGACCGTCAGGCCGTCGACCTTGACCTCGTCCTTCTCCGGGTCGACGCGCTTGCCCTGCTCCAGGACGACCTCGCCGTTGACCTCGACGCGCGCCTGCTCGATCAGCTCCTCGCAGGCGCGCCGGGATCCGTAGCCCGCGCGCGCGAGGACCTTCTGCAGCCGCTCGCCCTCCTGCTCGGCGCCCGGGAAGGTCTTGGGCAGCTTGATGTCCTTCTTGCCCGCGTACCGCTCGCGGTTGCGCTCCTCGGCGCGCGCGTCGTACTCCCGGGACCGTGCCGGCGCCGAACGCCCGCGCTGCGGCTGGGGCTTCTTCGGGCCGCCCTTGGCGCCGCCGCGGGCCGCGCCGCCGCGCCCCGACTTGGGGCCGTCCGGGGACGCGCCGGGGCCCACGTCGTAGCGGCGCTCCTCGGGGCGGGGCTTGCGGGGACGGCCCTGACCCTGGCCCTGCTTCTGGTCCCTGTTGTTGCCGGCCCCGCGGTGGTTACCGCGCCCGCCGCTCTTGCCGCTACCGCTGCTTCGCATCAAAGTTCCGTCGTCGTCGTGTTCGTCGTGGGACCGTCGTCCGCTGCCGGGGCCTCCGTGTCCGGGGCGTCCGGATCGAACGACGGTACGCCTTCCTGGGTCTCGGCCTCGATCGCCTCCGCCTCGGGCAGGAAGGGCGCGAGCTCCGGGAGCTCGTCCAGACCGCGCAGGCCCATCCGCTCCAGGAAGTAGTTCGTCGTCCTGTACAGGATCGCACCTGTTTCGGGTTCCGTGCCCGCCTCCTCGACCAGACCGCGCTGCAGGAGGGTGCGCATCACGCCGTCGCAGTTCACTCCGCGTACGGCGGAGACGCGGCTGCGGCTGACCGGCTGGCGGTAGGCGACGACCGCCAGGGTCTCCAGCGCCGCCTGCGTGAGGCGGGCCTGCTGCCCGTCCAGGACGTAGCGCTCGACGGCGGGCGCGTACTCGGCCCGGGTGTAGAACCGCCAGCCGCCCGCGACGAACCGCAGCTCGAAGCCGCGCCGCTGCACGGTGTACTCGTCGGCGAGCTCCCGCAGCGCGTCCGCGACCTGCCGGCGCGGCCGGTCCACGATCTTCGCGAGGTGCTCCTCGGTCGCGGGCTCGTCCACCACCATCAGGACGGCCTCCAGCGCGGGCTTGAGGTCGAGGCCGGCGACGGTGCGCAGCCCGGCCGGGACCTCGGCCATCTCCTCGCTCACGGCTTCCTCTCCTCCTTCGGCTCCTCCGGCGGCCGGTCGAACTCGTCGGTCACCCTCGGCGTCTCCTCCCCGTCCCCGCCCGTCCAGCGCACGAGCAGCTCCCCGAGCGCGGTCTCCTGGTCGAGCGCGACGGCCTTCTCCCGGTACAGCTCCAGCAGGGCCAGGAAACGGGCCACGACGGTCAGGGTGTCGTCGGTGTCCTCCACGAGCGTGCGGAAGCTGGCCTCCCCGAGCGCGCGCAGCCGCGCGACCACGATCCCGGCCTGCTCCTGCACACTCACCAGCGGCGCGTGGATGTGGTCGACGTACACCTGCGGCTTGGGTTTCGGCTGCATCGCCTTGACCGCGAGCTTCGCGAAACCCTCCGCGCCGATGCTGATCACCACCTCGGGCAGCAGCTCCGCGTGGTGCGGTTCGAGGCCGACGGTACGGGGGTAGCGGCGGGCCTCCTCGACCAGCTTGGCGTTGAAGATGTCGGCGACCTGTTTGTAGGCGCGGTACTGCAGAAGCCGGGCGAACAGCAGGTCCCGGGCCTCCAGCAGTGCCAGGTCCGCCTCGTCCTCGACCTCCGCGGCGGGCAGCAGGCGGGCCGCCTTCAGGTCGAGCAGGGTCGCGGCCACGACCAGGAACTCCGTCGTCTGGTCCAGGTCCCAGTCCGGGCCCATGGCCCGGATGTGCGCCATGAACTCGTCGGTCACCTTCGACAGAGCGACCTCGGTGACGTCCAGCTTGTGCTTGGAGATCAGCTGGAGGAGCAGGTCGAAGGGACCCTCGAAGTTGGCGAGCCGGACCTTGAAGACGCCGTCGGAGGGTGCCGCGTCCGGTCGCGGCACGACGGCCCCGGCTTCGGCCTCCGCATTCGCTACGACGGCCCCGGACCCGCCCCCCGCGTCCGCGACAACGACCTCGGGCCCGCGCTCCGCCGCCCGCTCGACGGCCCCGGGCTCGGCCTGCGCCGACGATGCGGCGGCATCGGACTCGGACTCCGCCGCCCGTGCAGCCTCCGGCTCGCCCCGCGCTGCCCGCTCCTCGAACGCCTCGGCTTCCGGCACGGGGTCCACCACCGACAGACCGGCCCCGGGCTCGGCCTGCGCCGACGATGCGGCGGCATCGGGGGCGAGGTCCGCCGCCGATGCGGTGGCCTCGGGCCCGGCTGGTGCCGCCCGCTCGACCGCCCCGGAATGGGGCTCGGGCTTCGGCAGGTCCTCGTGCCGCGGCGGCTCAACCGGCGCCGCGGGTGCGACGGCCGGCGCGACGGGTGCGACCGGCGCGGCCCCTGGTCCCCGTCC
Organism: Streptomyces sp. NPDC052016; assembly: GCF_044548445.1. Taxonomy (NCBI): domain Bacteria; kingdom Bacillati; phylum Actinomycetota; class Actinomycetes; order Kitasatosporales; family Streptomycetaceae; genus Streptomyces; species Streptomyces sp. NPDC052016. Next base: position 10,596 of record NZ_JBIUBX010000015.1, on the reverse strand, counting down.
CAGTGCACGCCGACGACCGGCGGGGGCGCCGGAGCCGGGGGCGGGAACGTCGTTCGAGGTCATGGCCCCCGCAGGCTACCGCTACCGCCCGCGCAGCCGCCGTACGAGGATGCTGGCGTCCCCGCGGGTCTCCAGGTCGGCGAGGACGACGGCGACCGCCTCGCGCACGATGCGGCCCCGGTCGACGGCGAGCCCGTGCTCGCCGCGGAGCACCAGACGCGCGTGCTCGAGGTCCATCAGCTCCTCGGCGGACACGTACACCGTGATCTTCTCGTCGTGGCGCTCCCGGCCGCTGGGCCGGCGCGTCGACGACCGCCCGCGCTTGCGCGGCTGGGCGGCGGCTGCGGCACCGGCGGCGGGCGCGGCAGAACCTTCCTGCGCCCCCTGGCGCCGCGCGGGGCGCTCCGCGCCGGCGGCCCGGCTGCGGGACTCGCCGGCGTCGGCCTGCTCGGCGTCGGCCGCCACGTGTTCGGCGCCCTCGCCGTCACCGCCCTGCGCGGGCACGGCCTGCGGCGCGTCCTCGGCGGCGGCCGCCACCCCGTCGCTCTCCCCCGCGGGAGCGGGGACCCGGGCCTCACCGTTGGCCTGGCGCCGGGGGGCGGACGGCTGCAGCGCCGTTCCCCCTGTCGTGCGGAAGAGTTCGTCGGCCCCCGGCAGACTCACTCGGCGTGACACCGGGCGAGCACCTCCCTGGCGAGCTGGCGGTAGGCGGCGGCACCGACGGAGTTGGAGGCGTAGGTGGTGATCGGCTCACCGGCGACCGTGGTCTCCGGGAAGCGGACCGTGCGCCCGATGACCGTGTGGTAGACGTGGTCGTCGAACGCCTCGACGACACGCGCGAGCACCTCACGGCTGTGCACGGTGCGCGAGTCGTACATGGTCGCGAGGATCCCGTCGAGTTCCAGCTCCGGGTTGAGCCTCTCCTGGACCTTCTCGATGGTCTCGGTCAGCAGCGCCACACCGCGCAGGGCGAAGAACTCGCACTCCAGCGGCACGATCACCTTGTGGGCGGCCGTGAGGGCGTTGACCGTGAGCAGACCCAGCGAGGGCTGGCAGTCGATGACGATGTAGTCGTAGTCGTCCATCAGCGGCTTGAGCGCCCGCTGGAGGGTCGACTCGCGGGCGACCTCGCTGACCAGCTGGACCTCGGCCGCGGACAGGTCGATGTTGCTCGGCAGCAGGTCCATGTTGGGGACCGCCGTCTTCAGGAGCACCTCGTCCGCGGACATGCCCCGCTCCATGAGCAGGTTGTAGACGGTGAGGTCGAGCTCCATCGGGTTGACGCCCAGACCGACCGACAGCGCGCCCTGCGGGTCGAAGTCCACGAGCAGCACCCGGCGTCCGTACTCCGCGAGCGCGGCACCCAGGTTGATGGTCGACGTCGTCTTGCCGACGCCGCCCTTCTGGTTGCACATCGCGATGATCGTCGCGGGTCCGTGGTTCGTCAGCGGGCCCGGGATCGGGAAGTACGGAAGCGGGCGACCGGTCGGGCCGATGCGCTCCCGGCGCTGGCGGGCAGCGTCGGGCGCGAGCGTGGCCGCGTACTCCGGGTCGGGCTCGTACTCGGCGTCGGGGTCGTAGAAGTGCCCTTCGGGCAGTTCGTCGTAGTCGGCGAAGTGGTTGTGGGGCGCGCCACTTCCGTCGCCGGCCATGGCGTTCACGTGATGGCCATCCATGCTGTGGTGTGCTGGCTGAGCCATGTGGGGGCTTCTCTGGCTCTGATGGGCTGCGAAGGTTCGGACAGCGACGGAGCCGACAGCCTCGAGCCCCGTGGGGCCCGGGCCCCGCGTAGGCATTCCTGGTTGACCACCCCCGGGAGAAAATGTCGACTCATTCACAAGTCGTCTTACCTCCTTGGTGACCAGGAAACTTCTAGACAAGGTCAGCGTGGCACCATGCCGACGGTTGGCGACTCTATGGCGTGTCGGGCATCCGCAGCAACACAATCCGCCGGACCCGGCCCGATGTGTCGGCAATGAAACATCCCGCTGTCAAGGGCGTACGGCCGTCGCACAGCAGGTTTCACCGGTGTGCGAATCGGTCGAACGGTTACGTTCGAGGCGAGTTGACCGAGAGTCGCAAAGTGACCATACACACATCCGGCCGGACCTTGTCGGGCAAGGTCCGGCCGGATGTGCGCGGTTGACGCGTCAAGTTGACGTATCGCCTTTACGAAAAGGTGACTTGTTGCCGGGCTCAGCCGAGCAGCGACTCGAGCTCCACGTGCTCCAGACCGTGCGCCTCGGCGACCTCGCGGTAAACGACCTTGCCGTCATGGGTGTTGAGGCCCTTGGCCAGCGCGGGGTCGCGGCGCAGCGCCTCGACCCAGCCCCGGTTCGCCAGCTCGACGATGTAGGGCAGCGTCGCGTTGGTGAGCGCGTAGGTGGAGGTGTTGGGCACCGCGCCGGGCATGTTGGCGACGCAGTAGAAGACCGACTCGTGGACCTTGAAGGTCGGCTCGGCGTGGGTGGTGGGGTGGGAGTCCTCGAAGCAGCCGCCCTGGTCGATCGCGATGTCGACAAGGACACTTCCCGGCTTCATCCGGGAGACCAGCTCGTTGGTGACCAGCTTCGGGGCCTTGGCGCCCGGGATGAGGACGGCGCCGATGACGAGGTCGGCCTCGAGGCAGGCCTTCTCCAGCTCGAAGGAGTTGGAGACGACCGTCTGGATCTTCGTACCGAAGATCTTGTCGGCCTCCTTGAGCTTGTTGATGTCCTTGTCGAGCAGGGTCACGTGGAAGCCCATGCCGATGGCGATCTGGGCGGCGTTCCAGCCGGAGACGCCACCGCCGATGACGACGGCCCGGCCGGCCAGCACGCCGGGCACACCGCCGGGCAGCACACCGCGGCCGCCGTTGGCGGCCATCAGGTGGTAGGCGCCGACCTGGGGGGCGAGCCGGCCCGCGACCTCGGACATCGGGGCGAGCAGCGGCAGTGCGCGGTTCGGCAGCTCGACCGTCTCGTAGGCGATCGCCGTGGTGCCGGACTCCAGGAGGGCGTCCGTGCACTCCTTGGAGGCGGCCAGGTGCAGGTAGGTGAAGAGCGTCTGGTCCTTGCGGAGGCGGTGGTACTCCTCGGCGATGGGCTCCTTGACCTTCAGCAGCAGGTCGGCGGCGGCCCAGACCTCGTCGGCGGTCGCCAGGATCTCGGCGCCGGCGGCCACGTACTCCTCGTCCGGGATCGACGAGCCGAGGCCGGCACCCTGCTCGACGACGACCTGGTGGCCGTGGCGCACCAGCTCGTGCACACCGGCGGGGGTGATGGCCACCCGGAACTCGTTGTTCTTGACCTCGCGGGGGATGCCGACCTTCACGTCGATCACGGTCCTTGGCTCAGAGGGTGTAGGGCATAGCAAGAGATACCCGGATGCAACGGACGCACCGGGATACACCGCAGGAGAACGAGCGGCAGAGCCAGTCTAATGAAGGTGTTCCCGGTGTCTAGCCTTCCAATGCATCAATCTTCTGCGGATGTACTGCGGATTTCGCAGGTGTTAGCGCCTTGTTCCGGCCCTGGATCAGCCTCCGGGGCCTCTTCTCCCAGGATGCGCTCGGCGGCGCCGCGGTGCAGGCGGGCGGCCACCGGATCGCCGAGGTGCTCCAGGATGTCGGCCACCCTGAGCTGAAGCGCGGCCTGCAGCCGCGAGTCCTGCGCGCGCCGCGCCCACTCCACCGCCTCCTGGCAGGTGCGCAACGACTCCTCGAACCGGCCCGCGTACTCCTGGACGCGCCCCAGCTCGCTCAACGCCCGCGCGTACGCGCCGACATCGCCGTTCTTGCGGTACCCGGCCGCCGCGGCCCGCCAGGACCGCTGCGCCTCGCCGTAGCGCCCCGCGTAGGTGTGCGCCGCGGCGATCCGGCCGTACAGCCGGGCGGCGTCCGCGCGCTCCTCCCGGGCCAGCCGCTGGGCGAGGGCCCGGCCGAACCAGTCGGCGGCGCGCTCGTAGTCCCCGAGCTCCAGATGCGCACCACCTACGGATTCCATCGCGCGGCCGGTCGCATACGGATCGTTCGCCTCGCGTCCGGCGTCCAGCGCGGCCCGGTACCGCGCCAGCGCCTCCGTCGTCCGCCCGGTCCGGGCGTCCACGTCGGCCAGGTTCAGCAGGGCGGCGGCCTTCTCACGGGGCAGGTTCCGCCGCTCGGCCACGTCCAGGACGAGCTGGTGGACGCCGTACAGGTCGGGCGCGGCCCCCTGGGTGCCCAAGTGCGCGACCATCGCCCTGACCAGCTGGGACATCAGGCGCCTGGCCAGGGTGTCCAGCTCGCCGTCGGCGACCGCGAGGCGGGCCGAGGCGAGCAGGGCGGGCCGGCGGACGCGCAGCCAGTCGGCGGCCGCGCGCGGGCTGGAGAAGCGCAGGGCCCGGGGCATGCCCTGGAGCTTTTCCCGGGCCTGCGGATTGTCCGTCTCGGTGATCGCCCGGCAGGACTGCAGCAGCCGTACCGTCCGCTCCAGCATGCGGGCCCGGGCCAGCTGGAGCTCGCCCGGGCGTTCGTGGGCCTCGGCGGCCGCGCACAGCAGCGGGTGCAGGCAGCCGGGGATCTCGTACTGGTGCAGCGGCGAGTCCACGGCTCGCAGCAGGCCGAGGCGGACGAAGTCGTCCAGGGTGGTGCGGGCGGCGCCGATCGAGCAGCCGGCGAGCGCGGAGGCCGTGTGCGGGTCGACCAGGCCGGCGGGGGCGAGGCTGAGCAGTCGCAGTATCCGGGCGGCGGCCGAGGGCAGCCCGGCGTGCACGAGCCGGAACACGCGGCTGAGCGGGGTTCCCTCGTCGCCCTCGGCGTTGAGCTGCTTGGCGAGGTCGGCGACGGCCGCCTGGGGGCGGGCGGCGAGCCAGCCGCCCGCGAGGACGAGCGCCGCGGGCTGGCCCTGGCAGGCCTCGACGAGCCCCTCGGCGGCGCGCGGGTCGACGGTGACGCGCACGGAACCGGTGGAGCGGGTGAGCAGGTCGAGCGCGGACTTGGTGTCCAGGCCGCCGAGCGTGCAGGGGCGCACGTCGGAGATCCCCGTGAGGGGGCCCGCTGAGACGGCGACGACCAGGCACTCCGGAGTGTCCGGGAGCAGCGCGTCGACCTGCTCGGCGCCCGCCGCGTCATCGAGGAGGAGCAGCGCGCGCCGCTCGGCGAGGGCTTCGCGCAGAGTGGCCGAAAGTTCGTCTTCACAAGCGCCCGGCGGGATGGGCAGACCGAGGGCGCCGAGCAGCTCGCGGGCGGCGCGCTCGGTGGGTACGGGGGTGCCGTCCGGCTCGGCTAGGCGGGCGCGCAGCACTCCGTCCCGATATTCGCCGGCGATCCGCCGGACCAGTTCCTCGGCGAGAGCCGTACGCCCCGAGCCGGGCCGGCCGGCGATGAGCAGCACGCGCGCGCGGGGTGCCTTCCTCCCCGCCAGCGTGTCCAGCCCCGCGCGCTCGATGTCCGCGCGCAGCTCCTTCAACTCCCGGGCGCGGCCCAGGAAATGGCCCTCCGTCGCAGCGTGTCCCGACAGCTCCACGCCGCCTGTGTCCACTGCCTGATCCGTCACGGGCCACACTCCCGTCCCACCGCACGCGCAAGCCCGCCGGGACTCCGGAGCGGGCGCTTCCCGAGCCTAGTTCACGCTCTGCGACGTTCCGGGACGAGCCGTGCGGTGGCGTCGCCCGATCGGATCAGGCGATCGTCACACCGGACGGTGGTATCGGGCGCGGCGAGGGTTCCCCGGCGATCACGCCTCGAACGGACGCGCCGGCCACGGTGCCTGCGCCGGCCGCAGTGCGTCGAGCCCGTCGCCGGCGCGCGCGGCGACCAGGGAGAGGACGCCCACGACGAGGCAGTTGTTGTGCAGGTCGCCCGCGAGCACACCCCGGACGAGCTCGTCGACCGGCACGCGCGCGTGCTCCATGTCGGCCTCCTCGTCCTCGACCACGAAGCGCTCCCCGTCCGCCTCGGACAGGTTCCGGGCCAGGAAGATCCGCACCGCCTCGTCGCAGCCGCCCGGTGTCGTGTAGACGTCGGTGAGGACCCGCCAGTCCTCCGCCTTGACGTGCGCCTCCTCGTACAGCTCGCGCTGGGCGGCGTGCAGCGGGTTCTCGCCGGGCACGTCGAGCAGGCCGGCCGGGATCTCCCACAGCTTCTGCCGCACGGGGTGGCGGTACTGCTTGATGAGCAGGACGCGGTCCTCCTCGTCGAGGGCGAGGACGGCCACGGAGCCCGGGTGGACCTGGTAGTCCCTGCGGACCACCGCCCCGCCGGGCATGACCACCTCGTCCGTGCGGACGGAGGTCTTGTTGCCCACGAAGGGGGTCTCCGTCGCCCGGATCTCCCACGCCTCGGGGGTGTCCTTGATCGTCATGCCCTGTCCTTCCACACGTGCAGGAAATGACCGGCCCCCCGCGGCGAGAGGACCGGCCGGAAGAAAACCGGGGTGCCCACCTTTGAAGGTATGCACCCCGGCCACCGTACAACTGGTGTGTTACTTCGAATTCTTCCGCTCGACCGAGGCCTTCACGAGACCGGCGAACAGCGGGTGCGGACGCGTCGGCCGCGAGCGCAGCTCGGGGTGGGCCTGCGTGGCGACCAGGTAGGGATGGACGTCACGGGGGTACTCGACGTACTCGACGAGCTTGCCGTCCGGGGAGGTGCCGGAGAACTGGATGCCCGCCTTCTTCTCCAGCTCCGCGCGGTAGGCGTTGTTCACCTCGTACCGGTGACGGTGCCGCTCCTCGACGTACTCCTTGCCGTCGTACACCTCGCGCACGATCGAGCCCTCGGCCAGCTTGGCCGGGTACATGCCCAGGCGCATGGTTCCGCCCATGTCGCCCTCGCCGGCGACGATGTCGAGCTGCTCGGCCATGGTGGAGATCACCGGGTGGGCGGTGGCCGGGTCGAACTCGGTGGAGTTGGCGTCCGCGATGTCGGCGAGGTTGCGGGCGGCCTCGATCACGATGCACTGCAGACCGAGGCAGAGGCCGAGCAGCGGGATCTTGTTCTCGCGGGCGTAGCGGATGGCGCCGACCTTGCCGAGCACACCGCGGTCGCCGAAGCCGCCGGGGATGCAGATGCCGTCCACGTCGGCGAGCTGGGCCTTGGCGCCGGCCGGGGTCTTGCAGTCGTCCGAGGTGACCCACTTGATCTTCACGCGGGCCTTGTTGGCGAAGCCGCCCGCGCGCAGCGCCTCGGTGACCGACAGGTAGGCGTCGGGCAGGTCGATGTACTTGCCGACCAGGGCGAGGGTGATCTCGTGGTCGGGGTTGTGGACGCGGTCGAGCAGGTCGTCCCAGGTCGTCCAGTCCACGTCACGGAAGGGCAGGTCCAGCTTGCGGACGACGTAGGCGTCCAGGCCCTCGCCGTGCACGGTCTTCGGGATGTCGTAGATCGAGCGGGCGTCGGGGCAGGCGACCACCGCGTCCTCGTCGACGTCGCACATCAGCGAGATCTTGCGCTTGATGGCGGTGGGCACCTCGCGGTCGCAGCGCAGCACGATCGCGTCCGGCTGGATACCGATGTTGCGCAGGGCGGCCACGGAGTGCTGGGTGGGCTTGGTCTTCAGCTCGCCCGACGGGCCGATGTAGGGAAGGAGGGAGATGTGCACCACGAAGACGTTGTCCCGGCCGACCTCGTGACGGACCTGGCGGACGGTCTCCAGGAACGGCAGCGACTCGATGTCGCCGACCGTGCCGCCGACCTCGGTGATCACGACGTCGACCTCGTCCGTCGCCATGCGGCGGATGCGATGCTTGATTTCGTTGGTGATGTGCGGGATGACCTGCACGGTGTCGCCCAGGTACTCGCCCCGGCGCTCCTTGGCGATCACCGTCGAGTAGATCTGACCGGTGGTGACGTTGGCGGAGCCGTCCAGGTCCCGGTCGAGGAAGCGCTCGTAGTGGCCGATGTCCAGGTCGGTCTCGGCGCCGTCGTTGGTGACGAACACCTCACCGTGCTGGAACGGGTTCATCGTGCCAGGGTCGACATTGAGATAGGGGTCGAGCTTCTGCATCACGACGCGCAGGCCCCGCGCCTTGAGCAGCATGCCGAGGCTGGAGGCCGTCAGACCCTTGCCGAGAGAGGAGGCGACACCCCCGGTGACGAAGATGTGCTTGGTCGTCGTGGATTTGGGCGGCATGGCCAAGAGGGGGCTCCCGTGGTCGCGGTCTGGGGGTGCGGTGCGGCTTCCGGAGGCTCTCACCAGCGGTTTCCACCGGAGATTTCCGGGGGTGCCGTCGCTGCGGTTCGGGGGTTTCGAGCCCACCGGTCCACGGGCTACCAGGGTATCAGCGCCTCGGGGAGATGGCTTCCGGCCACGCTCCGCACACAGCTCGACACGGGGCCTCTCGTGCACACTGGGTTCTCACCCGGTGCTCACCCGTTCGGCCCACCCGCGTTGCCCGGAGCGGCACGCAGATCATCTACGTGCGTCGTATCCTGCTCGGACACTCGCTGCCGAGCCCGGCCGGCCAACACGGCAACACCCCCGTCCGTATCCACCGGAACAACGAGAGCTCGTCAGTTCGTTGAGCAAGAATTGGCGTTTTGCCAACACGGCTGAGCGACTGCTTTGCTTCAAAGCTCAACGACCCAATACAACACCCCCTTGACCGCACCAAGCGACAGCCCCCCTGTGGGGTGACGTGGCCGTTCGACTGGAGTTGCACGTGGCCGGGCGCATCGAAGACTACGCACTCATCGGAGACATGCAGACCGCTGCACTGGTCTGCCGTGACGGGACAGTGGACTGGCTGTGCCTGCCCCGCTTCGACTCGCACGCGATCTTCGCCGGTCTGCTCGGCACCGAGGAGCACGGCTTCTGGCGCCTCGGCCCCGCCCACGCCCCCGACCAGCAGCCGCCCACCGCCGCCCGGCGCTCCTACCGCGGTGACTCGCTGATCCTGGAGTCCGAGTGGGACACCCCGCGCGGCACGGTCCGGGTGACCGACTTCATGCCCCCGCGTGACGGGGCCCCGCAGCTGATCCGCATCGTCGAGGGCGTCTCCGGCCGCGTTCCCATGCGCTCGGCCCTGCGGATGCGCTTCTCCTACGGCCGGGTCGTCCCCTGGGTGCACAAGCACGAGGGCCGCACGGTCGCCGTCGCGGGCCCCGACTCGGTGTGGTTCGACACGGACTGCGAGACCTACGGCAAGTCGCTGACGACGTACGCCGACTTCACGGTCGCCCCGGGCGACCGGATCGCCTTCACCGTCTCCTGGCAGCCCTCGCACAAGGAGCCGCCGCCCCTGCCGGAGCCGGAGCAGTCGCTCGAGGCGACGGAGGAGTTCTGGCGCGAGTGGGTCGAGCACTGTACGTACCACGGCCCCTACCGAGAGGCCGTCATCCGCTCACTGATCACGCTGAAGGCGCTGACCTACGCCCCCACCGGCGGGATCGTGGCCGCCCCGACGACCTCCCTGCCCGAGGACATCGGCGGCGTCCGCAACTGGGACTACCGCTACACCTGGCTGCGCGACGCCGCCATCACCCTGTCCTCCCTCCTGCGCACCGGCTACCGCGAAGAGGCCCGGGCCTGGCGCGAGTGGCTGCTGCGCGCGGTCGCCGGCGACCCGGAGAACCTGCAGATCATGTACGGCATCGCCGGTGAGCGCGAGCTCGGCGAGGCCGAGCTGGACTGGCTGCCCGGCTACGAGAACTCCGCCCCGGTCCGGGTCGGCAACGGCGCGGCGCACCAGCTCCAGCTCGACGTGTACGGCGAGGTCACCGAGGCCCTGCACCTGGGCCACATGACCGGCCTGGCCCGCAACGACTACGCCTCGCTGCTCCAGCTCAAGCTGATCCGGTACCTGGAGAAGCACTGGGACGAGCCGGACGAGGGCATCTGGGAGGTGCGCGGCCCGCGCCGTCACTTCGTGCACTCCAAGGTCATGGCCTGGGTCGCCGTCGACCGCACGATCAAGCTGATCGAGTCCGGTGACGCGGACGGCCCGCTGGAGCGGTGGCGCGAGCTGCGCGACGACATCCACCGGGACGTGTGCGAGAAGGGCTACGACAAGGAGCGCAACACCTTCACGCAGTCCTACGGCTCGAAGGAGCTGGACGCGTCCCTGCTGCTCATCCCGCAGATGGGCTTCCTGCCCCCGGACGACAAGCGCGTGATCGGCACCATCGAGGCGATCCAGCGGGAGCTGTCCACGCCGGACGGCTTCATCCTGCGCTACCCGACCCAGGGCGACCACGAGGGCGTCGACGGCCTCCCCGGCGACGAGGGCGCCTTCCTGGCATGCTCGTTCTGGATGGCGGACGACCTCGCGATGATCGGCCGCGTGGACGAGGCCCGCAAGCTCTTCGAGAAGCTGCTGTCCCTGCGCAACGACCTCGGCCTGCTCGCCGAGGAGTGGGACCCGCGCCTGCAGCGCCAGGTCGGCAACTTCCCGCAGGCCTTCAGCCACGTCCCGCTGATCGACACGGCCCTGCGTCTGACGGCGTCCGGCGCGTACGGCGGCTGAACAGGACCGGCTCGGCGCGCCCGCCAGGGGATGTCCGCGACGCCAGGGGGCTTCCGACGCCTACGGGTGTCCGCGGCGCCTAGATGAATGAGTCCGATGTCTTCAGTGGTCGTAGGCGATCAGCGATCGTTTGATCTTGGCGCCGGTGGTCCAGTTGTGCCAGATAGCGGCCGC